>NZ_JRJZ01000059.1:0-52789 GCF_000800875.1 Cetobacterium sp. ZWU0022 | reverse complement strand
ATGGTGTAACTATTATATCAAAAAATTAGCTCTGTCACAAAAGTGGCAGAGCTTTTTTTAATTTTTTCTAAAATTGATAGCTTCTAATAAATGATTTTTTTCAATGTTGATCGCATTATCTAAATCGGCAATGGTTCGAGCTACTTTTAATATTTTATGATAAGTTCGCATAGATAGATTTAAACTTCTGATAGCAGTTCTAATAATATTTTCACACTCTTTATCTAGAGTACAAAATTTTTCTACTTCAAAATTATTCATATCGCGATTTAATTTATTTCCGGAAAATCTTAAGTTTTGTATTTCTCGAGCACGAATAACTCGCTCTTTAATAACTTTTGAAGAGTCGCCTCTTTCTTCATCTAAAATCTCTTTATCATTTAATCTATATATTTCAACGTATAAATCTATTCTGTCTATAATAGGTCCGGATAGTTTTTTAGAATATCTTCTTAAATCATATGGAGTACAGGTGCATAGTTCTTCATCAAATCCAAGACCACAGAAGCATGGATTACAGGCCGCAACAAATATAATTTTTGCAGGGAATTCCATTTTTCCTAAACTTCTAGTTATTGATATTCGTTTTTCTTCAAGGGGTTCTCTTAAACTCTCAATTACGATTCGATCAAATTCTGTAAATTCATCTAAAAAAAGTACTCCATTATTTGCAAGACTAATCTCGCCTGGTTTAGGAGTTCGCCCACCACCAATTATAGAAGTTGCTGTTGATGTATGATGTGGGTCACGGAATGGTCGATTGGTAACGATAGGAACCCTTTCACTTAATTCCCCAGCAATGCTATAGATTTTAGTAGTTTCTATAATCTCTTTCTCGGACATAGGAGGTAAAATGGTCGTCAATCTTTTAGCAAGCATAGACTTTCCACTTCCAGGAGCCCCAATCATAATAATATTATGTCCTCCAGCAGCAACAATTTCTAGAGCTCTTTTTGCTCTGATTTGGCCTTTTACATCCCACATATCAAGTAGATTTTCTGAAAACTTAGAGGTGTTTATAACTCTCTTGCTTCTGATAATCCCTTCCTCAATAAACTTAACAACATCTCTTAAATTCTTTACGGGAACTATCTCGATATCTTTTATGATAGAAGCTTCCTCCAAATTTTCTTCGGGTATAATCACACCTTTAAAACCTTTACTTTTAGCTAGTAAAACACCACTAATAATACCATCAGCACGTCTGATTTCACCAGTCAAAGATAACTCTCCCATCATAATATAATCTCGTAAAATTCCAGTGTAGTCAGAAATAAACCTCATTCCGATCATAATACCGATAGCTATGGGTAAATCGAAATGTGATCCTCTTTTTCTAATATTTGCAGGGGTTAAATTTACAACAATTCTTCGAGGTTCTAAAAGATATCCCATATTCTTAATTCCAGAACGAATACGATCTCTACTTTCTGAAATCGTAGTATCACCTAATCCAACGATATTAAAAATAGGCAAACCATTCGTTACATCGACCTCAACCTCTACTAAAAAAGGTTCAATTCCAAGATAGCTCGAACTCAAAACCCTAACTAACATAAAGTTCCTCCCTTTATTTATCAAATACTTTTAAGATTAAAGTTTTAAATATAGTAGGTAGTTATTATAAAAGTTCTTTATGTATTTACTGATAATTTTTAATTTTCTTTTTTTATACAAAAAAAGTAAAAAAAGGTTTGACATATTTACGAAAAAGGTGTATATTATCTTTGTGAACAAAATTGTAATAATTACAAAAAAGAAATTAAAACAAATTTAAAAAGAAAAAGATATAGATAAGAGAAAATCGAGGAGGATTAAAAATGGCAAAAGTAAAATGTACAGTATGTGGAGAAGTATTTGAAGAGGCTTTAGGAACTTGCCCTTTATGTAAAGTAGGATTAGATAAGTGTGTTCCATTTGATGAGTCAGGAGCAAGAGTATGGGCAACTGAGCACAAAGTTGGAGAGGGATTAGCTTGCGGAGATGAAGAAATCATTGAAGGATTAAGAGCAAACTTCAACGGAGAATGTATGGAAGTTGGGATGTACTTAGCAATGGCTAGAGTTGCAGATAGAGAAGGATATCCAGAAGTAGCAGAAGCTTATACAAGAATCGCTTTTGAAGAAGCTGGACATGCTGCAAGATTCGCTGAATTATTAGGAGAAGTAGTAACTGATTCTACAGAAGAGAACTTAAAGAGAAGAGTAGAAGCTGAATATGGAGCAACTTCAGGGAAGTTCGATATTGCTAAAAGAGCAAAGCAATTAGGATTCGATGCTATTCACGATACAGTTCATGAAATGGCTAAAGATGAAGCTAGACATGGAAGAGCTTTCTTAGGATTATTAGAAAGACATTTCCAAAAATAATAGATAAAAAGTAGAGTGTTTGAACTATTCAAGCACTCTTTTTCGTTTATTGAAGTTTTGATTATATTGTGATACTATTAAAGTATTATAGGATAAGGGTGATATAAGTGGGGAAAATAATATATGTAACTGGAGGAGCTAGAAGTGGAAAAAGCTCTTTTGCAGAAAAGAAAGTCTTAGAAATGCAAAAAGAAAAAATATATGTTGCGACAGCCATATCATTTGATGATGAGATGAAAGAACGAGTTCGTCTTCATAAGATTCAAAGGGGAGAAGACTGGATAACAATAGAGGGATACAAAAATATATGTGAGACATTATCAGAGTATAAAAAATTATCAGGAGTTGTACTATTAGATTGTTTAACTAATATGGTAACTAATAATATGATTATGGATAGAGAAATAGACTGGGATAGTATCACTCAAGATGAGTTAAGAGTTATTGAAGATGAGATTAAAACTGAGGTACAAAATTTAGTTGATTTTATAAAAGAAAGTTCTTTAGATATGGTGGTTGTTTCAAATGAAGTCGGGATGGGTTTAGTTCCTCCGTATGCATTAGGAAGATATTTTAGAGATATTGGAGGACGAATAAATCAATTAGTAGCAAAAGAAAGCCACGAAGCTTACTTAATAGTTTCTGGGTTAGAATTAAAATTAAAATAGAGTTGGAGGAAAAAATGAACGGATTAGCTTTACTTTTTAAATTTATGACAAGATTACCATTTCCGGGAGGAAATAAATTTGATTCAAAAGCCTTGGGAAATTCAATGAAATGGTTTCCAATAGTAGGTTTAGTAATAGGAATTATAAACTTTGTTGTTGCAGCATTATTAGAAACGATTATTCCATCACCTATTTTAATGGGAATAATATTAGTGACATTAGATGTAATAATAACAGGTGGCTTACATTTGGATGGTTTAGCTGATACTTTTGATGGGATATTTAGTTATAGAAGTAAACAAAAAATGCTAGAGATAATGAAAGATTCAAGAGTTGGAACAAATGGAGTTTTAGTTTTAGTTCTTTACTTTATTTTTAAAATAGCATTTTTAGTAGAAACTTCAGAGTTATTTGGAGTAAGTCAAGGGGTTATAATGTTGATAGTTCCAATCTTATCTAGAATAAATGGAGTTATAAATTGTGCTTTCGAACCATATGCAAGACCAACAGGTATGGGAAAGACTTTTGTTGAAAATACAGATAAAGCGGGAGCAGCGATAGCATATACGGTAGTAACAGGTATATTGTATTTAGTAGCGCAATATTTTGGATTACCGTTCTTGAATTTATTTTTGATATTAAATATTTTAGGAGTTAGTGGATTTTTCTTTGGAAAGCTGATGACAAGAAAAATAGGTGGGATAACAGGTGATACATTAGGAGCGTTATTAGAATTATCGTCTGTTTTATCACTAGTTTTAATGTATATCTTTTTATAAGAGGAGAAATTTATGGGAAAAGTTATTTTAGTTAGACATGGTGAATCAGAACTCAATGTAAAGGGTGTTTATTACGGAGTTTTAAACCCAGGACTTACAGAAGAGGGAAAAGAACAAGCTAAAAAAACGAGAGATATACTAAAAGAGATTAATTATCATAAAATTTATTCAAGTGATTTAAAAAGAGCTTTAGATACAGCAGAAATAATAAATTCTAAAGAATTAAAAATCTTTGTAGATGAAGATTTAAGAGAGTTAAACTTTGGAATTTTTGAGGGACATACCTATGAGGAGCTTTTAGAAAAGTATCCTGAAGAGTTGGAAAAAAGCCAGAAAAGTTGGGAAAATTATAATTACATAACTGGGGAAAGTGTTGTAGAGCTTCAAAATAGAGCAATAAATTTTATAGATAAAAAAGTTAATTTAGATGAAGATACAGTTTTAGTTACTCATTGGGGTATTATAAATACCATTTTAAGTCATTATTTTTCAAATGGATTGGATGCATATTGGAAGTTTAGTGTAAAAAATGCAGGAGTAGTTATAATTGAGTTTTCTGATGGATATCCGATATTAAAAGGATTCAACATAGGGGGATAAATTGAAGAGATTAATAAAAGTTCAGAAAGAGATTAAAGAAATAGATGTAGAGGCCATGAGGTTATGTAAAGATATACTAGATACTAGGATGAAACCGCAAAAAAGCTTGGGTATCTTAGAGGATCTAGCAGTAACGGTAGCAGGAATAACAGGTAAACCATTAAACACGTTGGAGAGGGGATGTCACTTTATAGCTTCAGCTGATAATGGAGTTATAGAGGAGGGAGTATCATCATGCCCTTTGGAATATACAAAAATTGTTTCAGAGGCTATGTTAAACTCGTTTGCAGCTATAGGTATTTTATGTCAAAGCTTAGATATTCCTCTTAATTTGATTGATGTAGGAATAAAAGGAGATATTTCAAGAGAATATAAGCACCTTTATTTGAAAAAAGTTGCGTATGGCACAAAAAATTTCGTTCAAGAACCAGCTATGAGTATTGAGGAAGTAATAAAGGCCATTGAAGTTGGTGTGGAGATGATAAAAAATAAGAAAGAGTATGATTTTTTCTCAAACGGAGAGATGGGAATTGCGAATACCACTACTAGTTCAGCAATTTTATACGCTTTAACAAAAGAAAATATCGAAAAAGTTGTTGGATGTGGTGCTGGTCTTTCAGACGAAGGACTAAAAAGAAAAAAAGATATAATAAAAACTTCAGTAGAGAAATATGATTTGTTTAATAAAGAAGCGCTAGAAGTTTTAAGATGTGTAGGTGGGTTAGATATAGCTTGTATGGTTGGATTATACTTAGGAGCCGCCTTAGAAAGAAAACCTATGTTGATTGATGGATTTATTTCAGGTGTTGCAGCTTTAGTAGCTACAAGAATCGAGCCTAAAGTAAAGGGATACCTAATAGCGACTCACATGAGTGAAGAACCTGGAATGAAGGTTGTTATGAATGCTTTAGAGTTAAAACCATTTTTAGATATGCAGATGCGTTTAGGTGAAGGAACCGGAGCGGTTTTAGCTTATCCAATTTTAAAAGCAGCAATGAATATTCCAAAAGTTATGAAAACAAAAGATGAGGTTTATGACTTGTTTCAATAATTTCTAATAAGGGGTGGTTGTCTTGGAAAAAGAACAAATGCAAGGACACCGAAAGAGATTACGAGAGAAATATTTAAGAGTTGGTTATAAAGGATTAGAGGATTACGAGATATTAGAGTTGATTTTGACATATTCAATCAAATTGAAGGATTGCAAAGGAATAGCTAAAAATTTATTAGCAAAATTTAAAACAATAGATACAGTTATAAAAGCAGAGATAAATGATCTGAAAGATATTGAAGGTGTTGGAACAGAGACGGCATTATATTTAAAAGTGATTGGAGATATAATGTCGAATCATTATTTTAAAAATATACAATCAGCAGATTTTAAAACTTTAAAAGGAAAAACAGATCTTATAAATTATTTAAAAGATGATGTAGGATCCTTGAAAAGTGAAGAGTTCAAAGTTATATACTTGAGTAGCGATAATAAAATTGTTGCAGATGAAATTCTGTTTAAAGGAACCATAGATAGAAGTGTTGTATATCCAAGGAAGATTGTAGAAAGAGCGATACATAATAGAGCTAAGGGTGTAATATTTGCTCATAATCATCCAAGTGGAAATTTAACACCATCTAAAAAAGATATAGAATTGACATTAGAGATGCAGGAATTATTAGAAAAAGTGGACATAAAATTACTAGATCATATTATAGTGAGTGATGAATCCTATTTTAGTTTTTATGATAATGGATTAATTGAATATTATTAAATTCGACCCTCTTAAATTTTTTAAGAGGGTTTTTTCAAAGGAGGAGTAGAAGTGTTAGATAAAATAGTTATAAAGGGAGCTAGAGAGCATAACTTGAAAAATTTTGATATAGAGATTCCAAAATATAAATTTGTTGTTGTAACAGGAGTTAGTGGAAGTGGAAAATCATCTTTAGCTTTTGATACAATTTATTCTGAGGGCCAAAGAAGATATGTTGAAAGTCTGTCAGCTTATGCAAGACAATTTATAGGACAGATGAAAAAACCAGAGGTAGATAGTATAGAGGGGTTAGCTCCAGCGATATCAATTGAACAAAAAACAACAAATAAAAATCCAAGATCAACAGTAGGAACAGTAACAGAGATATACGATTATATGAGATTGCTATTTGCTCATATAGGAAAGGCTCATTGTCCTGTATGTAATAAATTAGTTGAAAGACAAAGTGTAGATGAAATTGTAGAGAATGTTTACGAGAAATTTCAAAACGGAGAGAGATTGATGCTTTTGAGTCCAGTTATAAAGGACAAGAAAGGAACTCATAAAAATCTTTTTTTAAATTTGGTAAAGAAAGGATTTGTAAGAGCAAGAGTAAATGGAGAAATTTTATATATTGAAGAAGAAATAAATTTAGATAAAAATAAAAAACATAACATTGAAGTGGTTGTTGATAGATTAGTTGTAGATAAGGAAGATAAAGATTTTAAATCGCGTTTGACTGAAAGTATTGAGCAAGCAATAGAGTTATCGGAAGGAAAAATTATTATAAATTGGTCTGATGGAGAACAGCTATATAGTGAAAATTTTTCATGTCCAGATCATGAAGACGTAAGCATTCCGGATTTGAATCCCAGACTATTTTCTTTTAATGCTCCGTTTGGTGCGTGTCCAGAGTGTAAAGGGATTGGAAAGAAATTAGAAATAGATGAAAGTAGATTGCTAGAGGATGAGAATCTCTCTATATTGAAGGGAGGGATATATATTCCTGGAGCGGCTTCTGCTAAAAAAGGTTATACTTGGACAATTTTTGAATCAATGGCCAGAAAATATAAGATTGATTTAGATAAACCAGTAAAAGAGTTAACAAAAAAAGAGATGGATATTATATTTTATGGAACTAATGGAGAGAAATTTAGAGTTGATTATGATTCTAAAGAGTTTAGTTTCCATGGAGAGAAAGAGTTTGAAGGAATAGTGAAAAACTTAGAGAGAAGATATAATGAATCATTTTCTGAAAGTTCAAGAGAAGAGATTGAAAATAGATTTATGATTGATAAAATCTGTAAAGTTTGTAATGGGAAAAGATTAAAACCTGAAGTTTTAGCTGTAACAGTTTATAAAAAAAATATAATAGAGATAACTGAATTAAGTATAAAAGAAGCACTTAAATTTTTTGAAACAATAGAGCTAACAGAAAAAGAGAGACAGATTGCAGCAGAGATTTTAAAAGAAATCAAAGAAAGATTGTCATTTATGATAAATGTGGGATTGGATTATCTGAGTTTGGCAAGAGAAACAAAAACATTATCTGGTGGAGAATCACAAAGAATAAGACTAGCAACTCAGATTGGATCTGGTCTTACAGGAGTGTTGTATGTTTTAGATGAACCGAGTATTGGATTACATCAAAGGGATAATGATAAACTTTTAGCTACTTTAAATAGATTAAAAGAGCTAGGGAATACATTGATTGTTGTAGAGCATGATGAAGATACAATGTATCAAGCTGATTACATATTAGATATGGGTCCAGGAGCCGGAGTTTTTGGAGGAGAGATTGTAGCTGCAGGAACACCAGACGAGGTTATGAAAAATGAAAGATCAATGACAGGAAAGTTTTTAAAAGGAGAGATAGGGATTCCAATACCATCAGAGAGAAGAGTTAGTGAAGAGTTCATAAAATTAAAAGGAGCAAAGGGAAATAATTTAAAAAATGTTGATGTGGACATTCCTCTGGGAGTTTTAACTGTGGTAACAGGAGTTAGTGGAAGTGGAAAATCAACTTTAATAAATCAAACTTTATACCCTGTCTTGTTTAATAAATTAAATAGTGGAAAGCTATATCCTTTAGAGTATGACTCAATTGAAGGAATTGAAAAACTTGAAAAAGTTATAGATATAGATCAAAGTCCGATAGGAAGAACTCCTCGTTCTAATCCAGCCACATATACAAAAGTTTTTGATGATATAAGAGATATATTCTCACAAACAAAAGATGCTAAGTCGAAGGGCTACAGTAAAGGACGTTTTTCATTTAATGTGAAAGGTGGAAGATGTGAAGCTTGTCAAGGAGCTGGAATCATAAAGATAGAGATGAACTTCTTACCAGATGTTTATGTTGAGTGTGAGGTTTGTAGAGGAAAGCGATATAATAGAGAAACTTTAGAAGTTTATTACAAAGGAAAAAATATATCAGATGTTTTAGATATGAGTGTTGGAGAAGCTTATGAGTTTTTCCAAAATATACCGACATTAGAAAGAAAATTGAAAGTATTAGTTGATGTAGGATTAGATTATATAAAGTTGGGTCAACCAGCAACAACTTTATCTGGAGGAGAAGCTCAGAGAATAAAATTAGCTAGTGAGTTAGCAAAAGTATCAAAAGGAAAAACTGTTTATATCTTAGATGAACCTACAACTGGATTACACTTTGAAGATATAAGAAAATTATTAGAAGTTATAAATAGACTTGTGGAAAAAGGTAATACAGTAATAATAATTGAACATAATTTAGATGTTATAAAAAATGCAGATTACATAATTGATATAGGACCTGAAGGTGGAGATGGTGGAGGAAAAGTTATCTTGACTGGAACACCAGAGAAGGTTGCAGCTTCAAAAAAAGGATATACAAGTAAATACTTAAAAAAAGTGTTAAAGGGAGAGAGATAAAGAATGTTTGAATACTTAAACGGAGTAGTAAAAATAAAAAAACCAGAATATTTAGGAATAGATGTAAACGGCGTAGGCTATAGAGTATATATAACTTTAAAAACATATGATGAAGTACAAATTGGAGATAAAAGAGAGTTATATATATACAATGTAATAAAAGAGGATGCTTTTAAGTTAGTTGGATTTTTACAGGAAAGAGAAAGAGTGTTATTCGAAATGTTAATAGGTATAAGTGGGATAGGGTTGTCTTTAGCTTTATCAATAATGTCTACATTTTCAATTGATAATATAAGAGAGATTGTATTAACTGAAGATTTTAAAACTTTAAAAAGAGTTCCAAAATTAGGAGAGAAAAAATCAAAACAAATAATAATAGATTTAAATAATAAAATCAAAACTTTAAACTTGATGGCGATGGAAGATCCATCAGGAGATATACTGAATAGTGCAATAGAAGATGAGCTGTATATGGCCTTAGAGTCTTTAGGATATAGTAAAAAGGAAATAGATTCTCTGGTGAGTAAAGATGAGTTAAATGGATATTCGACTTTAGAAGATGCAATAAAAGGAGTTCTTAAAAAAATTCAGTTAAGGGGATGATTTTATGAGAAAAATCTATGTTCTAGACACAAATGTTTTAATACATGACCACAGAAGTATATACAGTTTTGAGGATAATGAAGTTATTGTTCCAATTTTTGTTATTGAAGAGATAGACCATCTAAAAAGAAATAGTACAACAGCTATTCAAGCTAGATTAGCAGCAAGAGAATTAGATGCAATAAGAAAAAAAGGGTGTATAGCAAAAGGTGTTAATCTAGAGAAAGGGATTTTTTTCAAAGTAGAGATTGAGAACGATTTAGAATTGCTACCGCTAGCTTTAAAAAGAGATTCCGTAGATAATATGATAATATCGGCAACTTTAGGAATTAAAAATAAAAATCCAGATATGAAAGTGGTTTTGATAACAAAAGATATAAATATGAGGATAAAAGCGGACTCCTTAGGTGTAGAGGTTCAAGATTATGAAACTGATAGAACGGATTATACAACTTTAGATGATGGTTATGTAGAAATTGAAGTTCCAAGAGATATATATACAAAATTTGATAAAGCTGGAAAGATAAATGTTTGGGAATTAGGAGAAGGATATCATTTTACTGAAAATATGTTTGTGAGATTTAAATGTGGTGATGAAAAAACTTCTGGAAGATATATTGGTGGAAAAATTAGAAGAAATTTAGAGGGACAAATTTCAGCTTGGGGAGCAAGAGCTAGAAATGATGAACAAGAATATGCTATGGAACTTTTGATGGATGAAAATATAAGAGTTGTAACTTTAGTTGGAAAGGCTGGAACAGGAAAGACACTCTTAGCTATTGCTGCAGGACTTGAGCAGGTTGTAGAAAGAGGAAAGTATAAGAAACTCTTAATCGCAAGACCTATAATACCAATGGGGAAAGATTTAGGATATCTTCCTGGAAGTGAAGAGGAGAAATTAAGACCTTGGATGCAACCTATATATGATAATATAGATTATTTAGCAGGTGAAAAAGGAGAAAAAACAGGTGAAAAAGTTATTTTAGGTCTTCAAACTATGGGATTGTTAAAAATAGAAGCCTTGACATATATAAGAGGAAGAAGTATTCCGAATGGATATGTAATAATAGATGAAGCTCAAAACTTAACACCACTAGAGGTAAAAACAATAATAACTAGAGCTGGAGAAAATACAAAAATTGTTCTTACAGGAGACCCAGACCAGATTGATAGTCCGTACTTGGATGCAGATACAAATGGGTTGACATATTTAGCAGATAAATTAAAAAACGAAGGCATTGTAGGACATGTAACTCTAAAAAAAGGTGAACGTTCAGCTTTAGCTGAATTAGCTGCAAAACTTCTATAATTTTTTCTTTTATTTTATGAATATATATATTATAATATTGTATAAGATAGAAGACGAAACTTGGGAGGAGTAAAGTTATGGAAGCAGTTTTAACAATATTTTTATTCATATTTGCTGTAGCTTTAATAGTACTAGTTCTTGTACAGCCAGATAGAAGTCATGGAATGTCAGGAAGCATGGGAATGGGAGGTTCAAATACAGTATTTGGAGTTTCAAAAGACGGAGGACCACTAGCCAGAGCAACTGAAGTAGTCGCATTTTTATTCATACTTTCAGCACTTCTTCTGTATCTAGTAAAATAGTTAAAAGAGTTAAAGGCGTGTTGGGGTACACAATACGCTTTTTTATTTTAAAAAATAGGTTGTGATTAGATGCAAAGTATATTTGGTGGAAATTTTGAAAAAGCAAAACCTCTATCAGCTCGTTTAAGACCTAAAAAGTTGAATGAGTTTCAAGGTCAAGAGAAGATTTTAGGTCAAAATGGTGTTCTTAGAAAAATAATAGAGGGAAAAAATCTTTCTAATATGATTTTGTATGGACCATCAGGTTGTGGAAAAAGTTCTTTAGGAGAGATAATTTCAAGAGAGTTAGATTATAACTTTGAAACTTTAAATGCTACAATAGCAAGTTTAAATGATTTGAGGGAAATAGTTGAGAAAGCAAAAAGAAATCTCGAGTTATATGGGAAAAGAACAATTCTATTTTTGGATGAGATACATAGATTTAATAAAACCCAACAAGATGCACTACTTTCTTATACAGAGTCGGGGATACTGATTTTAGTTGGAGCTACTACTGAAAATCCATATCATAGTTTGAATAATGCACTTTTATCAAGATGCTTATTATTTGAATTTAAGCCCCTTACAAGAGAAAATATAAATAATATTTTAAAAAAAGGAGAAGAGCTTTTAGAATCTCAACTTCCAAAAGAGGTGAGAGAGGTTATTTTAGATATCTCTCAAGGTGATAGTAGGATAGCTTTGAACTATTTAGAACTTTATAAAAGTAGCTGTGCAGGTTACAGTGAAAAAGAGATTATAGATCTTTTTAGAGAAAGAAGAGCTTCTTATCATAAAGAAGAGGATAAATATAATCTTATTTCTGCCATGATAAAAAGCATAAGAGGCAGCGATCCAGATTCAGCTGTTTATTGGTTGGCAAGACTTCTTCATGGTGGAGAAGATCCAAGATACATAGCAAGAAGAATTTGTATTCACGCAAGTGAAGATATAGGAATGGCTAATCCAGAGGCAATGATAATAGCTAATAGTGCTATGAATGCTAGTGAAAGGATAGGAATGCCAGAAATAAGAATAATTTTATCTCAAGCAGTAATCTATTTGGCTATATCGACAAAAAGTAATAGTAGCTATTTAGCTATTGATAAAGCACTAAAAGATATCGAAAATGGGGATTTAGAACCAGTACCTATTCATATAGGGGATAGAGCAGTTGGTTATAAATATCCACACGATTATCCGAATAATTTTGTTGATCAAAAATATAAAGAACATAAAAAAAGATATTATATTCCTGGAAACAATAGATATGAGAAGTTGATTGAAGAGAAATTAGAAAAATTATGGAAATTAAAATAATTGAGGTGATAAAATGAAACTGATTAAAGCAGTTAGAGGAACTAAGGATATATATGGAGATAATGGAATAAAGTACGACTATATAACAAGAACGGCTCAGCAATTTTTTGAAAACTATGGGTATTCTATGATAAAAACTCCAATATTTGAAGAGACAGATTTATTCAAAAGAGGAGTAGGAGAGGGAACTGACATAGTTGAAAAAGAGATGTATACTTTCCAAGATAGAGGAGAAAGAAGTATAACATTAAGACCTGAAGGAACAGCAGCAGTTGTTAGATGTTACTTAGAAAATAAAATTTACGCAAAAGAGGAAGTTTCAAGATACTTCTACGCTGGTTCTATGTTTAGATATGAAAGACCTCAAGCGGGAAGACAAAGGGAATTTAATCAAATAGGTGTTGAAGTATTAGGAGAAAGTTCACCGATTTTAGATGCTGAAGTAATAGCTATGGGATACTCATTCTTAAGTAAAATAGGAATAACTGATTTAGAAGTAACAATAAACTCAGTTGGAGAAAAAGAGAGCAGAGTTAAATATAGAGAAACTCTATTAAACTTCTTAGAGCCGATGAGAGAAGAGTTATGTGACGATTGTAGAATGAGAATGGAAAAAAATCCTTTGAGAGTTTTAGATTGTAAAGTAGACAAGTGTAAAGAGCTGACAGCTGATGCACCAATCATAACAGATTCATTAACAGAGGAAGAGAAAAACCACTATGAAACAGTAAAAAAATATTTAACAATTTTTGGTGTTAATTATAAAGAGGACCCAAGATTAGTTAGAGGATTAGATTACTATTCAAGTACAGTTTATGAGATTGTAACGAATAAGTTAGGATCACAAGGAACTGTTTTAGGTGGAGGAAGATATGATAATCTTTTAAAGCAACTTGGAGATAAAGAGATTCCAGCTTTTGGATTTGCCGCTGGTGTTGAAAGAATAATGATGCTATTAGGAGATGAATTCCCAAGAAGAGATTTAGATGTATATATCGCTTGGTTAGGAGAAACAACAATGGATTGTGCTTTCAAAATAGCAAACGATTTAAGAATTGCTGGAAAATCGGTTGTAATTGATTACAATTCAAAAGGAATGAAAGCTCATATGAAAAAGGCTGATAAAGTTGGAGCAAAAAATGTTATTATAATTGGTGAAGATGAAATGAATAAAGGTGTTGTAATGCTTAAAGACTTCATTAACAGAACTCAAGAGGAAGTTAGCATAGAAAATATAAAAAATATATTAAAATAATAGAAGGAGAAAAAGAGATGACGTATTATAGAACTCATAACTTAGGGGAATTAAGAGCTTCAAATATTGGTGAAACAGTTACTTTATCTGGATGGGTTGATACAAAAAGAGACCTAGGTGGGTTAACTTTTATCGATTTAAGAGATAGAGAGGGAAAAACTCAAATAATATTCCATACAGATGTAGCTGAAGTTGCTGTTGTAGAAAGAGCACAAAAATTAAAAAATGAATCAGTTATAAAAGTAGTTGGAGTTGTAAGAGAGAGACAAAGTAAGAATGCAAATATTCCAACAGGAGATATCGAAGTTTTTGTAACTGAATTAGAAGTTTTAAATAACTGTGATGTGTTACCATTCCAAATCTCTGGAGATGATAATTTAAGTGAAAATATAAGATTAAAATATAGATACTTAGATTTAAGAAGAACACATATGGCTAGAAATTTAAAAATGAGACATAAAATGATTATGTCTATAAGAAACTATATGGATGAAAAAGGATTCTTAGATGTAGATACTCCAATCTTAACTAAGTCAACACCAGAAGGAGCAAGAGATTTCTTAGTTCCAAGTAGAACAAATCCAGGTGATTTCTATGCATTACCTCAATCACCTCAATTATTCAAGCAATTATTGATGATTTCAGGAGTAGAAAAGTACTTCCAAATAGCTAAATGTTTCAGAGATGAGGATTTAAGAGCGGATAGACAACCTGAATTTACTCAATTAGATATCGAGATGTCATTCATTGAGCAAAAAGATATAATGAACGAGATTGAAGGATTAGCAAAAAGAGTATTCAAAAATGTAACAGGAGAATCAGCTGAGTATGATTTCCCAAGAATGCCATATGCAGAAGCTATGGAAAGATTTGGTTCAGATAAACCTGATACAAGATTTGGTGTAGAATTAAAAGATTTAACTGATATAATGGCAACTTGTGGATTCAAAGGATTCAAAAGTGCAGTAGAAGCTGGAGGAGTAGTTAAAGCTGTAGTAGCTCCTGGTGTAGCTGAGCAATTCTCTAGAAAGATATTAACTGAGTACGAAGATTATGCAAAAACATATTTTGGTGCAAAAGGAATGGCTTGGATAAAGCTAACAGAAGAGGGAGTGAACTCTCCAATCGCTAAATTCTTCACAGAGGAAGAGATGGCAGCAATTATATCTAGAACTGAAGCAAAAGTTGGAGATGTAATTATGATAGTTGCAGATAGAGCAAAAGTTGTTTACGGAGCTTTAGGTGCAGTTAGATTAAAATTAGGAAAAGAGTTAGGATTAATTGATAATGATGAATTTAAATTCCTATGGGTAGTAGATTTCCCGATGTTCGAGTATGATGAAGAAGAGCAAAGATATAAGGCTCAACATCACCCGTTCACATCAATAAAAGAAGAGGATATGCAACTGTTCTTAGATGGAGAAATGGATGCAGTAAGAACAAACTCTTATGACTTAGTATTAAATGGTTCAGAAATTGGTGGAGGATCAATTAGAATATTCAATCCAGAAATTCAAAGTAAAGTATTTGAAAAACTAGGATTATCGAAAGAAGAAGCTCAAGATAAGTTTGGATTCTTCGTAGATGCATTTAAATATGGAGCACCACCTCATGGAGGATTAGCATTTGGAATCGATAGATGGTTAATGGTTATGTTAAAAGAGCAATCTATAAGAGACGTAATACCATTCCCTAAAACAAATAAAGGTCAATGTCTGATGACTGAAGCTCCAAGCAAAGTTGATGACAAACAATTAGAAGAGCTTTATTTAGATTCAACATATAATCCAGAAATAGTTTAGTTATAAAAAATATACTATTCAAAAGGATTTTTTAATTGAAAAAATAATATAGAAGTGATATAATTGTCTTAAGAGTAAATATTTCTGGTCTACTCGCTGTTATCTGGAGGTTTTGGGCCTAAGGTCGCTATTGGGATTGGCTCTGTTGTCTATAACTCAGATACGTCACGGAAACCCTTGTTTCACGGACCCTGTATATAGGCATTATCTGATTACCACGTATATGAAACGGCGACCAAAACCGTAAGGAAGGCGGTAGACTGGAGTTATTCTTTTTTAGGACTTTCGGGTCCTTTTTTTATTTCACAACAAAAGGAGTAAATTATGTTAACTATTGAAAAACAGATAGAGTTAATTTTATTAGATACAGTAAAAAATTTGTATTCAGATAAAGAGTTAAAACCAGTAGAGATAACTGTTGCAACAAATGAAAAATTTGGAGATTTCCAATCAAACTTTGCAATGATGAACTCGAAAATAATAGGAGGAAATCCAAGAGCGATTGCTGAAAATGTAGTAAATAACTTAGTTGTAAATGATGTTATTGAAAAAATTGAGATTGCTGGACCAGGATTTTTAAATATCTTTTTAAAAGATTCATACTTAGCAGATTTAGTTAAGAAGATATCTAAAGAGAACTATGAGTTTAAAGGATTAAATACAGAGGGAGATGTAATAATTGATTACTCTTCACCAAATATCGCAAAAAGAATGCATATAGGTCATTTAAGATCAACTATAATAGGTGATTCTATAAAAAGAATGTATAAATATTTAGGATTCAATGTTGTTGCAGACAACCACATTGGAGACTGGGGAACGCAATTTGGAAAGCTAATTATAGGATATAGAAACTGGTTAAATGCAGAAGCTTACAAAGAAAATGCAATTGAAGAGTTAGAAAGAGTATATGTTGAATTCACTAGACAAAGTGAAGAGCATCCAGAACTTGAAGATCAAGCTAGAGAAGAGTTAAAGAAACTTCAAGATGGAGATGAAGAGAACTACAGATTATGGCAAGAGTTTATAAAAGTATCTTTAGATGAGTATGGAAAGTTATATACTAGAATGGGAATTAATTTTGATACTTACTATGGAGAATCATTCTATCACGATTTAATGCCAGGTGTTGTTAAAGAGTTAGAAGAGAAAGAGATTGCAGTAGAGGATCAAGGTGCAAAAGTTGTATTCTTCCCAGAAGAGGAGAAGTTACACCCTTGTATTATTCAAAAAAGAGATGGAGCTTTCCTATATGCAACATCAGATATAGCTACAGTAAAATTCAGATTAAGCAACTATAATGTAAATAAATTAATCTATGTAACTGATGAGAGACAACAAGATCACTTCAGACAATTCTTCAGAATAACTGATATGTTAGGATGGAATGTAGAGAAGCAACACGTATGGTTTGGAATCATGAGATTTGCTGATGGAGTTTTCTCAACAAGAAAAGGAAATGTAATCAGATTAGAAGAGCTTTTAGATGAAGGAAAAAGAAGAGCTTTAGAGATTGTAAATGAAAAAAATCCTGAATTATCAGATGAGGAAAAAGATAATATAGCAGAAGTTGTTGGAACTGGAGCTATAAAATATGCTGATTTATCTCAAAATAGACAGACAGCTGTAATATTTGAGTGGGATAAAATTCTGAGTTTCGAAGGAAATACAGCACCATACTTACAATACTCTTATGCTAGAATAAAATCTATTTTAAGAAGAGCAGTAGAGAATGGAAAAGATTTAAGAGAGGATGTAGCAGTTACATTTACTGATAAAACAGAAAGAACATTAGCACATCACTTAACTCAATTCCCAGCAGTTATATTAAAAGCAGCAGATAGCTGTAGACCAAATCTAGTTGCAGATTACTTATTTGAATTGTCGAAGAAGTTCAATGGATTCTACAACGCTTGTCCAATATTAAATCAAGAGGATGAAATTCTTTATTCGAGATTATTATTAGCTGAAAGAACAGCTGCAGTTTTAAAAGAGGGATTAAACCTTTTAGGAATTGAAACTTTAGAAAGAATGTAATAAATATTAAAGCCAGTACTTTGTGCTGGTTTTTTTATTGAAAGAATTAATAAAAAAAATAGTATAAAGATAAGAGAAGAAAATATTTATACGAGGTGAGAAGATGGAATTGTATCATATAATTTACTCAGCTGGAGTAGATGCCTTTTTTAAAGTTGGAGTATTTGTATCGTTATCTATTTTGACTATGGGGATTATAGATTATAAATTTAATGGAGTTGTAATAAAACTATTGGAAAAAAGTAGTAAAAATGGTGTGTATTTATCTGCTCTTTTGGGATTAATTCCTGGATGTGGAGGAGCTATAGTTGTAGTACCACTTTTTATTTTGGGTAAGATTAGTTTTGGAGCGCTAGTTGCAGCTTTTATAACAACAATGGGGGATGCTGCTTTTGTTTTAATTGTTGGAAATATTACAGCGTATTTTAAAATATTATTGATAAGCGGAGTGGTTGGAATAGTTTCTGGATTGCTGATAGACCGATTTGGAGTTGGTGAAAATATAGTTATGAATAAAGATTTTAATCAGACTTCGGAAAGTGGTTTTGTAAACGAAGAAAGTGGACACAAAATTCATAATCATATAGCTCACAAAAAGGGTGATATAGTTGATAAAGTTTTACATAGAAAATCTGATATAAAAGAGATATATTTGTTGACACACACAGTTTGGTATAAAATATTTTGGATTTTAGTTATAGTTTCAACTCCTTTTGCAATTGAGCATCTTTTAGAGGGGCACTCTCATGTAGAGCATGAAGGCGATTTAAATCTAATTGAAATTATAGCTTTTTTAGGAACTTTTCTTTGTATTTTTTATACATTTTTGAGTAGGAAACTTGTAAAAGGAAGTGATTTTGATAAAACAGAAAGCAAATTGGGATCACTAAAAGAGACTTTAATTCATACAGCAGAGGAAGTCGCTTTTTTAGTGAGTTGGGTTTTTGTAGCTTTTTTTAGCTATGAAATATTTTTGAATTATATAGGTGGAGAGATTGTATTAAAAAATATTTTAGATAGCGGTGGTTTTTTAGTTGTGATTATGGCAATTTTAATAGGATTGATTCCAGGATGTGGTCCTCAAATTCTTTTAGCAGCACTTTATATATCAGGAGCGATACCTTTTTCAGCATTAGCAGCTAATGCAATCTGTAATGATGGTGATGCCTTATTTCCACTTCTGGCATTGAGTAAGAAATCGGCATTTATGGTTACGTTATATAATGTTATTCCAGCTCTATTAGTAGGAGGCATACTATACATTTTAGAAAGATAAAATAAAAAAGACGGATTTTATTTTCCGTCTTTTTTATTTGTTTATTTTTTAAAATAGTTTTGAAGTAGATTATCTAAAAGCGGATTAACTCCTAAAAATTGTATATATCTATTATATTCCTCTCTTTTTAGAGTTAACTTTTCCTCTGTTGGATTACCTTTAATAGCCTTAATAAGGATATTTTTAGGTGTGTGCTCCATGTCTATAAACTCCATAACTTTTGTATTGAATCCACAAAGTTCTAAAGATAAAGCTCTTAAAGCATCTGTAGCTAGAGAACTAAATCTTTCCTGTAAGATTCCGTGATTTCCGAAAGGTGAAAGCACACCTTTTATCTCTGTGGTAGAAGATTTATCAATTTTTTGATTTATTTCAGATTGGCAGCATGGAACAGCAAGAATAGCTTTTGCCCCAAGTTCTAATCCTTTTAAAATAGAGTAATCAGTTGCATTGTTACAAGCATGTAAAGAGAATATCATATCAACATTATCGAACTCATGAAACTCTTTGATATCTCCTTTTAAAAATTTTAGATTGTTAAACTCTAACTCTTGAGCAATCGAGTTGCAGTGAGTAATTACGTCCTCTTTTAAATCTAAACCAATAACTTCGATATCTAAATTTTTAACATTTTTTAAATAGTGATAAAGAGCAAAAGTTAAATATGATTTTCCACAACCAAAATCAACGATCTTCATACTGTTTTGAATTAGAGTTTTTTCTTGTAACTCTTTTAAAGTATCTTCGATAAACTCTAAATATCTATTGATCTGTCTAAATTTATTAAATCTCTCTTTAGTGACTTTACCTGATTCAGACATAACGCCTAATTTTATTAAAAATGGAATTGGTGTATTGTCTTGAAGAATATAGTTTTTTTGTTTGTTATGAGAAAGTTCAATTTTTTTTCCTATAACACTCTTTCTTTTTAGAGAAAATCCTTTTTTGTTTTGTAAGACCTGAATCTCCTCTTCTGTTGCAGATATAAGAATTTGTTTGAAACTTACTGTAATATCTTTTAAATGATCAAAGCATTCATCTAGTGTGTAATTTTTGTGAAAAGCTTTGTTATCTTTAAAACTTTCAATTTGAATAAAAAGTTCTCCTTTTATTTCAACGGGTTTTAAATTTATTTTTTTATAAGGGTTTTCTTTTGTTGGATTTGAAAAGATAGCTCTAATAAATTTGTTACTATTAATATTTTCGATAAAAATATTTAAAATGTCATCAATATTGTATTTCATACCAGACTCCTTTTTTTCAATAATTTATATTATACTATTTAAGTTAGAAATATTCAAAAAAATTTTGACAAAAGAGATAAATTATGATATTTTAGATTATAGATATAGGGGGTATTGGTATATACCTTAAAAGGAGATGACACATGAAAAGAGAGTATGAGATTGTAAACCTTCATTGTGGAGGATGTGCTTCAAAGATTCAATATGAATTAGATAAAGTGAAAGAAATAAAAGATGTCAATGTGGATTTTTACACTAAGAAAGTTAAGTTTACTTTAGTTGAAGAAACAGATGAAAAGAGTCTTTTAAAAAAAATAAATGAGATTGCAGATAAAGTTGAGCCAGGAACATATTTAAAAGAGGAAGAGTTAGATGAGCATGACGATGAGCATTTACATAATCATACTCATTCATCGTCAGGAGATATCTTATCAAAAATAGATTTAATAATTCTCACAGTTGGGATAACTTTATTTATAGTTGGTTTAACTTTACCTAAAAGTTTACAAAAAGATATAATATTAGTTATAGCTTATGGATTGTCAGGTTATGATATTCTACTGAATGCTTTTAAAAATATTAAAAGAGGAAAGTTTTTAGATGAGAATTTCTTGATGAGTATTGCAACTATTGGTGCACTTGCATTAGGAGAGTTTGGAGAAGCAGCGGGAGTTATGATATTTTATAAAATAGGAGAATATTTCCAAGAGATGGCTGTAAATAACTCTAAAAAATCTATTGAAAAACTGATGAGTATAAAGCCAGAGTTTGCAAACTTAAAAAATAAAAATGGTACAGTAGAAGTTGTTGATCCTTCAAAAGTTAATGTTGGAGATATTTTAATTGTTAAACCAGGAGAGAGAGTTCCTTTAGATGGTGTTATTACTTTAGGAAATACGACACTGGATAAATCTGCATTAACAGGGGAATCAGTTCCTGTAATAGGGGAGATTGGAAGCGAAGTTTTAAGTGGATCGATAAATATAAATGGAACAATAGAGTTTAAAGTGACTAAGTTATATTCTCAATCAACTGTAAGTAGAATAATTGAGATGGTAGAGAGTGCAGGAAGTAAAAAAGCACATGCAGAAAAGTTTATAACAAAGTTTGCTAGATATTATACACCGATTGTAGTTACACTATCTATTTTAATTGCAGTTTTAGTTCCATTGATGTATGATGGTAACTTTAAGTTATGGTTTAGTAGAGCATTGATATTTTTAGTTATATCTTGCCCTTGTGCTCTTGTGCTTTCAGTTCCTTTAACATTCTTTAGTTCTATAGGTAAAGGATCGAAAGAGGGAATTTTGATTAAGGGTGGAAACTATCTAGAAAGATTAAAAAATATTGATACTGTTGTATTTGATAAAACAGGAACTTTAACAAAAGGAAGATTTAAGGTAACGGCAGTTGAAGTCTTCAAAGGAACAGAGAGTGAATTGTTAGAGTATGCTAAGGCTGGAGAGTTTTATTCAAATCATCCAATAGGAAAAGCTATATTAAACTATGGTAGTGTTGAAGTTTCTGAATGGGATATTCAAGGGCATAATGAAAAAGCAGGTTATGGAGTAAATGCCCTTTATTGTGGAAAAGAGATATTAGTAGGAAGTAGAAAGTTTTTAGAGAGCCATAATATAGCGATTGATTTAGCAGAAGATTTTGGAACGGTTGTGTATATCGCAGTGGATTCTGAACTTCTTGGAAGAGTAATTGTTGAGGATGAGATTAAAGAGACATCAAGAAAAACAATTGACGAGTTAAATGCTCAAGGAATAAATGTATATATGTTGACAGGAGATAATCTAAAAACAGGAAGATATATAGGAGAAGCTTTAGGAATTGATGACGATAAAATATGTACAAATTTATTACCACAAGATAAAGTTTCAAAACTTGAAGAGATAAAAGCTAAAAGTAAAAAAGGAACTATTTTTGTTGGAGATGGAATAAATGATGCCCCTGTTTTAGCAATGGCGGATATAGGAATATCTATGGGAAAAATAGGTAGTGATATAGCTATTGAAAGTTCAGACATAGTTTTAATGAATGATGATCCTTATAAAGTTCTAGAAGCTTTAAATTTAGGAAGAAAAAATCATCAGGTTGTTATTGAAAATGTTGGATTCGCTTTGGGAGTAAAAATAGTTGTTATGGTACTAGGAGTTTTAGGAATTGCAAACTTATGGTTAGCTATTTTTGCCGATGTAGGAGTATCAGTTTTAGCAGTTTTAAATGCATCAAAAATTTTAACAAAGAAAGACTAATGGTTTTAATGAAATAAAAGAGAGCTAGCCTCTCTTTTATTTTTTATGTTATAATATATAAAAAAATCAAAAGGTGGTAGAGATGTTTTATTTTATTTATGGTGATACCCCGCTTCCATTAAAATATGAAGAGTTAGTGGAAAAAATAAAAAAATCAAATCCTCATATTCCAATTAAAATTTATGATGCCTCTCAAGGAGAGGAGGAACAATTTTTAGAGAGTATATCGATTAACTCAATGTTTGTAGCAAAAGAGATGATTGTTTTAAAAAGAGCAGATAAATCTAAAAAGTTAGATAATCTTCTTAAGATTGTTGGAGATTACGATTTAACTAAAAAAGAGGTTATAGTTGTCTATGAAGAGGAGTTAAATGACTATGGAAAAGCAATAAACGAAGTTGGAAAAAGAGTTTTAACAAATGCAGAGAAACTTGGCCAAACTATAGTTGCAAGAAAAGCCTTGGAAAAAAAAGGAATACATTTTTATATAGAGAAGGAATTACAAATTTCAGAGTATGAATCAGAGAAGTTAGCAGAAGTTTTAGGTGATGACTTTTTTAAAGTGAAAAATGAAGTCGAGAAGATAAAGAGTTTTTTAAACGGAAAAACTTTTATTTTAGAAGAAATATTACCAATATTATCAGTAAGTGATGAGTATAATTTAAAAAAATTGGTTGAAGACTTCATGATAACTGATAATATTAGCATACTTATAGAATATTTAAAGAAAACAAAAGAGTATATGCTATTTTTATATTTAATGACAGAGGAGCTTAATTTGGCACTGAAACTAGTTGGATTGAAAAAATCTGGTGAGTTAAGAGCTAATATATCATATAATGAGTTTAAAGCATCAAGCTATGAAAAAATCAAAAAATATTTTAAAACATCAAGAGGAATGATGAGAGAATATCCTGTATTTTTAAAATTGAAGTATATGTCTTCATTTAATGAGGAATTTTTATTGAAGTCTATAGAAAATCTATTAAAAGTGGAGCACTCAGTAAAAAATGGTGGAATAGAAGAGAGTATTGGGATAGAGAAATTTATAATTGAATTTAGGAGAGGGTAGATACTACCCTCTTTTTATATTGAAAAAAATAGAATCAATATTATTTATAAAAGAGGAAGGCTTAGAAAAAAATCCACATGAGTTATAAAAATTCAGAGGATAAGTGAGTATAAGCTCTTTTTTAGCTCTGGTTATAGCAACATAAAATAATCTTTTCTCTTCTTCTATATTAATCTCGCTTCCTATGGAGGTTGGAATAATTCCATCTAGAAGAAGTGGAATAAAAACATAATCCCACTCTAAACCTTTAGAGCTGTGTATAGTTGATAAAGTTACTCGACTATTTTCATTAAAAGATAGATCTTTGAAGATGTTTTCTAAAAAAATATTTTGAGTGATATTAAAAGTAAGATTATTTTCATTAAAAAATTTTATAATGTTTTCCATATGAATATAGTTTCGGAAAAGAATAACTATATTTGATGATAAATCAGAGGATAAAATTTTTTTTATTTGAGATATTATAAAATTTATCTCGTCAGTATGATTTTTAAAAATATTGAGTGTAGGTAAAAAGTCAGAAGTATTTTTTGTTGTTAAAGTTTTTCTAAAAGAGTAGCGTAAGCACTTAGCAAATTCATTAGATAGATTTAAAATATTTTTTGAACATCGATAGTTTTCTTTTAAAATAAAAGTTTTACTGTCATTGAAATCATTGGAGAAATTTTGAATATTTTCTGTAGAGGCTCCTTTAAAACTGTATATGCTTTGATAATCATCTCCTACAGCCATAATGAAACTATTTTTTGAAAATATTTTTAAGATATCTACTTGAATAGAATCTGTATCCTGATATTCATCAATCATAATATATTTAAAATCTGTAGGGATTATATTTAAATGAAGCTGTTTATAGAATGCGTTTAGTAGGTCATCAAAAGTGTAGAAATTTGTTTGTTTTTTTCGGAGACTTATATCATTAAAAAAATTTAATAAAATATTTTTAGAAGTTTTATTTAAGCTTTTGAAAAAAAAAGATTCGGTATATCTATCTTTTATAGAAGTAGTACATTTTATAATTTCATCTTTAGTCAAAAATTTTGAAATCTGAGTATAATAAATAGAGGAGTTAGCAAACTCGAGCGCGTTATCAGAATTTAAAATTTGAAAGTTTTTATTTTGAGTATACTTTTTAAGTGACTTATAGGCTAAAGAGTGAAAAGTTTCAATGTTTATATTTGAATCAGGAATAAAAGCTTGAATTCTCTCTTTAATTTCATTGATAGCTTTTCTTGTAAATGTTAGAATTAAAATATTTTTGGGTGGAATTTGTAATTTAAGTAACAAAAGTGCTCTGTAAATAATAACTCTAGTTTTACCAGAACCTGCACCAGCAAGGACTAAAAAATTTCCATTTAAACTTTTTACGGCAATTAATTGCTCAAAATTTAGATTAGAAATTAGAAGATTTTCAAAATTATTAGAAAGATTCAATTCTTTTAAACATACATTTTTTAAATAGTTTTCTTTCATTTTAGATATACTCCTTCCTAGAAAAATCAAAGCTTAATACAATATACTTCAAAAAAATAAAAAAAGCTAATATAAATAAAAAAAGTTGAATCATGGTTTGACAATTGCAAAATGGTTAAAAAGTGATGGTTAAAAATTTGAAAAGTAGGCAAAAAAATATTTTTAAAAACACTAAAACACAAGTATACTAGCATTATAAAATAAAAATTCACAAAGGAGTGATGGTTTATGACACTAATAAATACAATAGAAAAAGTAAGATTAGCTCAAAAAGAATATGCTAAATTTACACAAGAAAAAGTAGATGAAATCTTTAGAGAAGCTTCATTAGCTGCAAATAATGCTAGAATAAAATTAGCTAAAATGGCAGTAGAAGAAACTGGAATGGGAATTGTTGAAGATAAAGTTATAAAAAATCACTTTGCTTCAGAATATATTTATAACTCGTACAAGGATACAAAAACTTGTGGAGTAATAGAAGAAGATATGGCTTACGGAGTACAAAAAATAGCTGAGCCAATCGGAGTTATTGCAGGAATCGTTCCTACAACTAACCCAACATCAACTGCAATATTCAAAGCTTTATTAGCTTTAAAAACAAGAAATGCAATCATTTTTTCTCCACACCCAAGAGCAAAAAATGCAACTATAGAAGCTGCTAGAATAGTTTTAGAAGCAGCAGTAAAAGCTGGAGCACCAAAAGATATAATCGGATGGATAGCAGAACCTTCAGTTCAAGCTTCAAATGATTTAATGAAGATGGCGGATCTTATATTAGCAACTGGAGGACCAGGAATGGTTAAAGCTGCTTACTCGTCAGGAACACCTGCAATCGGAGTTGGAGCTGGAAATACACCAGTAATCATCGATGAAACTGCTCATATAAAAATGGCAGTAAACTCAATCTTATTATCTAAGACATTTGATAACGGAGTTATTTGTGCATCTGAGCAAGCAGTAATCATACCAGCGTCAATCTATGATAAAGTAAAAGAGGAGTTTGCAGCAAGAAATGCTTACATCTTAAAAGGTGAAGAAGTAGATAAAGTAAGAAAAACAATAGTTATCGATGGACACTTAAATGGAGATATCGTAGGACAATCAGCATATAAAATAGCTAAAATGGCAGGAGTAAATGTTCCTGAAACTACAAAGGTAATAATCGGAGAAGTTGAATCAGTAGAGTTAGAAGAATCATTCTCTCATGAAAAGTTATCTCCAGTATTAGCAATGTACAAAGCTACTAATTTTGAAGATGCTTTAAAGAAAGCTGACAGATTAATCGAATTAGGAGGAATGGGACATACTTCAGTTTTATACGCAGATGAATTAATTGCTAAAGATAAAATTGATTTATTTGGACAAACAATGAAAACTGGTAGAACATTAATCAACATGCCAGCAGCTCAAGGAGCAATCGGAGATGTATTTAACTTCAAATTAGCACCATCATTAACTTTAGGATGTGGATCGTGGGGAGGAAACGCTGTTTCTGAAAACGTTGGAGTTAAACACTTAATCAATATAAAAACAGTTGCTAAAAGGAGAGAAAATATGTTATGGTTTAGAATTCCTGAAAGAGTTTACTTCAAATTCGGATCTCTTCCTGTAGCTTTAGAAGAGTTAAAAGGAAAGAAAAAAGCTGTAATCGTAACTGACCAACAATTAGCTACATTAGGATATACAGATCATATAACTACAGTTTTAGAAAATATCGGAGTAGATTTCAGAGTGTTCTCAGATGTACAAGCTGATCCAACTTTAAGTGTAGTTGAAAAAGGTGCAGAATTAATGAGAGGATACAATCCAGACGTAATCATCGCTCTTGGTGGAGGATCAGCAATGGATGCTGCTAAGATTATGTGGGTTATGTATGAGCACCCATCTGTAAACTTCAAAGATTTAGCTATGACATTCATGGATATTAGAAAGAGAATAGTTAAATTCCCTAAAATGGGAGAGAAAGCTGAGTTCTGGGCAGTAGCAACTTCAGCAGGAACAGGATCAGAAGTAACTCCATTCGCAGTTATAACTGATGATGCTACAGGAGTAAAATATCCTCTAGCTGACTACGAAATTACACCAAATGTAGCAGTAGTAGATCCTCAATTAATGTTATCAATGCCAGCTGGATTAACAGCAGCATCAGGAATAGACGTTGTAACACATGCTGTAGAAGCATATGTATCAGTATTAGCTTCAGAATTTACTAATCCATTAGCATTAGAAGCTACAAGATTAACATTTAAATATCTTCCAGAATCTGTAAAAGGAGGAGCGACAGCAGTAAAAGCTAAAGAAAAGATGGCAAACGCATCTTGTATGGCTGGAATGGCATTCTCGAATGCATTCTTAGGAATATGTCACTCAATGGCTCATAAATTAGGGGCAGCTTTCCACTTACCACATGGAGTAGCAAACGCTTTATTATTAGATGAAGTAATTAGATTTAATGCAACTGATAAACCATTCAAGATGGCAGGATTTGCACAATATAAATATCCTAACGCAAAAGAGCGTTATGCAAAATTAGCTGACTACTTAGGATTAACAAAAGGAACTGAAACTCCAGAAGAGAAAGCTAAGTTATTAAGAAAGAAATTAGCAGAATTAAAAGCTGAAATTGGAATAAAATCAACAATTGCAGAATACGGAATTTCTGAGCAAGAATACTTAGCTAAATTAGATCAAATGGTAGAGGATGCATTCGATGACCAATGTACAGGTGCAAACCCTAGATATCCATTAATGAGCGACTTAAAAGAGATGTACTTAAGAGCTTACTATGGACCAGAGAAGTATTTAGCTATGCAAAAAAAGAGCGAAGAAAAAGTAGAAAAAAAAGCAAAATAAAATTTAGCCACCTTAATTAAATTTAGTCGTATAAAAAGTAAAAACCTCCTAAGAAATTAGGAGGTTTTACTTATAATAAAGATTATTTAATTTTTGTCCAAGTTTGTTTAGAACCAATTAGTCCAGATTTATCTAAGCTTCCTTTAACAATGATAGTATTAGCATCTTTAAAGGAAATTGAGCAGTAGTATGTTTTTCCATTTTCTGGATTGTAGATGAACCCGTTTTCAAATCTATCTTTTTCAGGGTTGTATGTGAATTCACTAACGAAGTTTATACCAACTAAAGGTCTTGATTTTAAATTTTCATCAGAGTTAGCTAAATCTAGTTTCATTTGTCCTTCTAATTTGTGACCTTTCTCATAAACTGGGATAGTTAGCTCATTAATTTTTCCAAAATACTTATTTTCTACTTTGTAAAATTCAACGATTATTTGGTTTCCATTTTTAGCTTTTTCGGTAATCCATTTTCCAGAGATATCCTCTTCTTTTGAGAAAGTTAAAGAACTGAAAATTAAAGTTAATAGTAAAAATAATTTTTTCATTATAAATCCTCCAAAATTTTATTTTTTATATTATAACAGGTGTAATTAAATAAATCAATACCGAAAAAAAGAACAAAATAAAAATATTTTTTCTTTTTTCAGTAATATTGAAAAAATTTATTTTTTAAATGGAGCTCATTTATTAAATAAATTTGATTTGTACGATATAAAAGGTTATATTTTATTAAGAATATTAAAAAAATAAAATCTTAAAATTAAACAAAAAAAACTATAGGGGGATAAAAATGAAGAAAAAAATACTTTTATTAAGTGCTTTAGCAATATTTTTAGGAAATAGTTTAAATGCAGTAGCAAGTAAGGATACTTTGATTGTAGCACAAGGAGCTGATGCGAAAGTTTTAGATCCTCATGCAACAAATGACCAACCATCTTCTAGAGTAGCAGGACAAATCTATGATTCATTAGTAAAACAAGATATCAATATGAATATAATTCCTGGTTTAGCTGAAAGTTGGACTCAAATTGATGATACAACGACTGAATTTAAATTAAGAAAAGGTGTAAAGTTCCATAATGGAGAACCTCTAACAGCGGATGATGTAAAGTTCACATTAGATAGAATGAAATCATCACCTCAAGTATCACATATAATTAAAGCCATTGATTCAGTTGAAGTAGTGGACGATAATACAGTAAGAATAAAAACAGATAAACCGTTTGGTGCCTTATTAAGTCATCTATCACATACAGCTGCATCGATTTTAAATAGAGAGGCAGTTGAAAAAGGTGGTTCAGCTTATGGTCAAAATCCAGTAGGAACAGGACCTTATAAATTTGTTAGTTGGCAAGCTGGAGATAGAATAACTCTTCAAGCAAATCCTGAATATTATTTAGGAAAAGCTCCAACTGAAAAAGTAATTTTTAGAAGTATAGTTGAAGGAACAAATAGAACAATAGGATTAGAGACTGGTGAAGTTGATATCGCATATGATTTAGAACCTGTGGATAAAGAGATGGTAAAATCGTTACCAACTTTAGATTATGTGGAGGAACCATCGTTATCAATGGCATACATAGGGTTTAACGTGAATAAAGAAGCGTTAAAAGATAAAAAAGTAAGACAAGCAATTTCTTATGCTTTAAATGTACAAGATATAATTGATGTTGCATACCAAGGGTCAGGAGCAAAAGCAAACTCGCCAATAGGACCAAAAGTATTTGGCTATAATCCTAATGCAAAAGGGTACGATTATAATCCTGAAAAAGCAAAAGAGTTATTAAAAGAAGCTGGATATGAAAAGGGATTAAAGTTAAAGTTATGGACAAATGATAATCCTACAAGAAGAGATATAGCTGTAATAGCTCAAGATCAATTAAAACAAGTTGGAATAGATGTAACTATTGAAACTCTTGAATGGGGAGCATACTTAGATGGAACAGCAAGAGGAGAGCATGATATGTTTATTTTAGGATGGGTTTCTGTAACAGGAGATGCTGATTATGGACTAGAGCCTTTATTTAACTCTGCAAATAAAGGTGGAGCAGGAAATAGATCATTCTATGAAAATCCAAAAGTTGATGAATTATTAACAAAAGCAAAAAATTCAACAAATCCAGAAGAAAGAAAAGCGTATTACTATGAAGCTCAAGAAATAATTCAAGAGGATGCACCTATATTTACAATAGCTTATACAACTCAAAATATAGGAAAGCAAAAAACTGTTGAAGGATTCCAAATGCATCCAGCAGGACATCATAAAATATACGGAGCGTACAAAACAAAATAACATATAAATAAAATTTAGAAAGGAAACCTTTTGGTTTCCTTTCTAGTATAAAGCAAATAAAGGGGGATACACATGCACAAGTATATATTAAAAAGAATACTGTTACTAATACCAGTATTGTTAGGAGTATCGTTTCTAGTATTTACAATAATGTCATTTACACCAGGAGATCCAGCACAACTTATCTTAGGAGAAAGTGCTCCTAGGGAAGCTGTAGCTCAATTGAGAGCAGAGATGGGATTGAATGATCCATTTATAGTTCAATATATCAGATTTGTTAAAAATGCAGTAGTAGGAAATTTTGGACAGTCTTATACTACAGGAAGAGAGGTATTTGGAGAGATATTCTCGAGATTCCCGAATACACTAATATTAGCAGTTTTAGGAATAATTATAGCTGTTTGCATTGGAATTCCTTTAGGAATAATTTCAGCAACAAGACAGTATACATTAATAGATAGCGTGAGTATGATAGGAGCACTTTTAGGAGTATCAATGCCAGTGTTCTGGTTAGGGTTAATGTTAATCTTAACATTCTCAGTAAATTTAAGATGGTTACCTTCTGGAGGATTTGATGGATTAAAAAGTTTGATTTTACCATCGATTACATTAGGGGTAGGATCGGCAGCCATAATTACTCGTATGACTCGTTCTTCTATGTTAGAAGTTATAAGACAAGACTACATTAGAACGGCAAGAGCTAAGGGGGTAGCAGAAAAAGTTGTAATAAATAAGCATGCTCTAAAAAATGCTTTGATACCAGTTATAACAGTAGTTGGATTACAATTTGGTGGACTTTTAGGAGGAGCTGTATTAACAGAATCAGTTTATTCATGGCCTGGTGTAGGAAGAATGATGGTTGATGCCATTAGACAAAAAGATACACCGACAGTTTTAGCATCGGTAATTTTCTTGGCGGTAACGTTTAGTATAGTAAACTTAGCAGTTGATATATTATACGCTTATGTAGATCCAAGAATAAAATCGCAATACAAATAGAGGGGTGAATAAAGTGGAGACTACTACAAAAAATGAAAATATTGGGAAAAAAAGAAGTCAATGGGCTGAATTATGGAAAAATTTAAAAAGAAATAAGATGGCATTGTTTGGTTTAGTTATATTGGTTATAATAGTTTTACTTGCGTTATTTGCAGATCAAATAGCTAACTATGATCAAGTTGTTATAAAGCAAAATTTAAGAATGAGATTAAAACCTCCTTCATCAACTCATTGGTTAGGAACGGATGAGTTTGGAAGAGATATTTTTGCAAGATTAGTTCATGGAGCTAGAGTATCGTTAAAAGTTGGAATATTAGCTGTAGGGATTGCTATAATTGCAGGTGGATTTTTAGGAGCCATTGCAGGATATTATGGTGGTAAATTAGATAATATTATAATGAGAGTAATGGATATTTTCTTAGCAGTACCTAGTATATTATTAGCAATTGCAATTGTATCAGCACTAGGACCGAATTTATTAAATTTAATGATAGCTGTAAGTATCTCTTCGATACCTAGATATGCTAGAATAGTAAGAGCATCTGTTCTATCAATAAGAGATCAAGAGTTTATCGAAGCAGCAAGAGCGATTGGAGCAAGTGACGCAAGAATAATATTCAGACATATTATTCCTAACTCTTTAGCACCTGTAATTGTACAAGGAACTTTAGGGGTTGCTAATGCAATATTATCGACAGCAGGATTGAGCTTTATAGGATTAGGAATCCAACCACCAGCACCAGAGTGGGGATCAATGCTATCAGGAGGTAGACAATACCTGAGATATGCATGGTGGGTAACTACATTCCCAGGAGTATCAATCATGATAACAATTCTATCACTAAACCTTTTAGGAGATGGATTGAGAGATGCATTAGATCCGAGATTAAAACAATAATTACAGTGGGGGAGATGAACGTAATGGAAAAATTATTAAATATAAAAAATTTATCTATAAACTATGAAACAAATGATGAGAAAGTTTTAGCAGTTACAGACTTGGAAATCGAATTAAATGAAGGAGAAACATTAGGATTAGTTGGAGAAACTGGAGCTGGAAAAAGTACAACAGCACTAGGAATAATGAGACTGGTTCCAAATCCACCTGGAAAAATTTTGTCAGGAGAGATTTTCTTCCAAGGAAGAAATCTACTTACAGTTTCTGAAGAGGATATGAGAGCTATAAGAGGAAGACAGATAAGTATGATTTTCCAAGATCCGATGACATCTTTAAATCCAGTTTTAACTGTTGGAGATCAAATAGCTGAAGTTATTCAGATACATGAAAAGCTTTCAACAAAAGATGCGATGGAAAAAGCAAGTGAGATGTTGGAATTAGTAGGAATTCCAGGAAATAGATTGAATGATTATCCACACCAATTCTCGGGAGGAATGAAGCAAAGGGTTGTAATTGCTATTGCCTTGGCATGTAATCCAAAACTTTTAATAGCGGATGAACCTACGACAGCTCTAGATGTTACGATTCAGGCACAAGTGCTAGACTTGATGAACGATTTAAAAGAAAAATTAAAAACATCAATGATTTTAATAACGCATGATTTAGGAGTAGTTGCTCAAGTGTGTGATAAAGTAGCGATAATGTATGCAGGAGAGATTGTAGAATCAGGAACTTTATATGAAATTTTTGAAAATCCAAAGCATCCATACACTCATGGATTGTTTGACTCAATACCTAACTTAGATGAAGAGGTAACTAGATTAAGACCAATAAAAGGATTGATGCCTGATCCGACAAATTTACCAACGGGATGCAGATTCCACCCGAGATGTCCACATGCACAAGATGAGTGCTCAAAAAGAAGTCCAAGAACTTTTGATGATAATGGACATAAAGTTAAATGCTTAGCTTATGAAGGTATAATAAACGTACCTGAGTTACAAGGGGGAAGAAATGGCAGATAAAATACTAGAGGTAAAAAACCTAAAAAAATATTTTAATACACCAAAAGGGTTGCTACATGCAGTTGATGGAGTTACGTTCTCTATTGAAAGGGGAAAAACTTTAGGAGTTGTAGGAGAGTCTGGTTGTGGAAAATCGACAACTGGAAGGGTTGTTTTGAGGCTTCTTGAAGCGACAGATGGAGAGATTCTATTTGAAGGTAAGAATATAAGAGAGTATGGAAAAGCTGAAATGGTTAAATTGAGAGAAGAGATGCAAATAATATTCCAAGATCCATACGCTTCACTAAATCCGAGAATGACTGTAAGTGAGATTATAGCAGAGCCCTTAATAATACATAAAAAGTGTAAGAATAAAAAAGAGTTAGAAGAGAAAGTATCTAAACTTATGGAAACGGTAGGTTTAAGTGAAAGACTAACAAATACTTATCCTCATGAGCTAGATGGAGGAAGAAGACAGAGAATAGGAATAGCAAGAGCACTTGCATTAAATCCTAAATTTATAGTTTGTGATGAGCCTGTTTCAGCTCTTGATGTATCTATTCAAGCTCAAGTGTTGAACTTAATGAAGGACTTACAAGAGGAGTTTGGACTTACATATATGTTTATAACTCACGATCTATCGGTTGTAAAACATTTCTCGGATGATATAGCAGTAATGTACCTTGGGGAATTAGTAGAAAAAGCTCCTGCGAAGGAGTTATTCAAAAATCCGGTGCATCCATATACTAAGGCTTTATTGTCGGCGATTCCTGTTCCAAGTTTAAAGCACAAAATGAATAGGGAGAGATTGAAAGGAGAAATAACTTCACCAGTAAACCCAGGAGTGGGGTGTAGATTTAGAAAAAGATGTCCTATGGCTGTTCCAGAATGTGGAAACACAACGCCAATACTGAGAGAGATTTCACCAGGACATTTCTATGCTTGTCATTTGATTGAAAAAAATTAAAAATATAAAAAGGATAACTCTAAATTTAGTTAAATACTATTTTAGAGTTATTTTTATTTTAATGTTATTAAAAGGAGGGAATCATGGAACGATTTGAGAGTAGAAAATACCATTTAACATCTAAATTAGTATTATTAAAAGCTATAAATGATATTTATCCTGAATATGAATTAACTTTTAGAAATTCTTTAAATAATGGAGTATATATAACTATTAATGGAAGAGATTATGTTTCAGAAGAGGAACTTAAAAAAATTGAATCTAGAATGAATGAGATTGTTTTAGAAGGAAAACCGATAAAGAAAATGCATTTTACATCAGAGCGTATAACAAAAAATAATTTAGAAAATGTACGACTAGATTTAAAGGAGTTATTAGAAACAACTGGAATAATTTCGTTTTTTATGTACGAATTAGATGGATATAAAAGTTATTTTATAGAAGAACTTTATGATAATACATATTGTGTAGATTTGTTTGAGCTATATTCATATGATGAAGGGTTTATATTTAAAACTCCGAAAGAGATAAATGGGGTTATACAAATACCACCGATGATTGATGATAGAAAGCTAGCTAAAGTTTACAAAGAGAGTTCTAAATGGAATGATATAATGGAAGTTTCGTGTGTTGGAAGTTTGAATAGAATTAATTTGAGTGGAGATATAGTTGGACTTATAAGAGTTAATGAAACTTTGCACGATACAAAGATAACAAAAATAGCGGAAAAAATATTAGAAGACAGAGATATCAAGATAGTTACGATAGCTGGACCAAGTTCATCTGGGAAAACAACATTTAGTAATAGATTGAAGCTTCATCTAATGGCATCTGAAATAAAACCTTTGATGATTTCTTTAGATGATTATTATAAAAATAGAGATTTGATTCCGTTAGATGAGGATGGAAAAAAAGATTTTGAAACTTTGAAAGCTCTAGATGTTGAACTTTTAAATAGAAATTTGAAAGATTTGATGCTTGGAAGAGAGGTGGAGATACCAAGATATGACTTTAGCTCTGGAAAAAGGAAAGAGAAAGGTGAATTAGCAAGGATTTCAAAAGATAATTTGGTTATTTTAGAAGGTATACACGGCTTAAATGATAGTCTTATTGAAGGAATAGCTCAAAATCATATTTTTAAAATATATATAAGCTGTTTAACACAACTTAATATAGATTCCCACAATCGTATAAAAACAAGTGTTGTTAGAAAAATGCGAAGAATTGTTAGAGATAGTATTTCAAGGAATTTTGATGCAGAAGAAACGTTGGAAATGTGGGATAGAGTTCGTAGAGGAGAGAGTAAGAATATATTTCCATATCAAGAGAATGCAGATGTTATATTTGATACAAGTTTAGCATATGAGATAGGAGTTTTAAAACCAGCGGTGGAGAGAGAGTTAATAAAAATAAAAATATCAAGTCCTCATTATGAAGAAGCTAGAAGACTTCTTCGGATGCTGAGTTATTTTACGACGATATCAGAGAGATATGTTCCGGATGAATCAATACTAAAAGAGTTTATTGGTGGGAGTTATTTTTATAATTATTGATAAAAAAAGGGAGATTTTCTCCCTTTTTTACAGTTTCTATATATTTTGGTAGATAATTTTATCCAAGATAGAAAGAGCTTTATAATGTTCTAAAACATTGTGAACTCGAATAATTTTAGCTCCTTTTGAAATTCCGAGAGTATTGACTGCAATTGTTCCTTCAACTCTTTCATCAGGAGAAAGAGTTAAATCTTTTCCAATGAAGCCTTTTTTAGATACGCCAAGTAAAATAGGGGCAATAAAAGAAAGCTCGTTTAGCCTATTTAAGACACTGATATTCTCTTCATATCCTTTTCCGAAGCCGATTCCTGGATCTATAATAATTTTATTTATATTTAAACCATTTTCTTCTGCAATTTTAAAAGTTTTATTAAAAAATTTCTTCATAGATAATATGATGTCGGTGTCGTAGATTTTAGAGTCTTGATTGTGCATAGCGATTACAACACAATCATATTTAGCTGCAACTTTTGCCATTTCACCGTTATCTCTTTGTAATCCCCAAACGTCATTTATAATGTGAGCTCCAGCTTTTATAGCAGCTTCGGCAACTTCGTATCTGTAAGTATCAATTGAAATTATACAATCAAGTTCTTTTGAGATCTTTTCTATGATAGGAACTACTCGATTAATTTCTGTTTCTAAATCTACTTCGATATGTCCGGGTCTTGTTGATTGTCCACCGATATCTATGATATCAGCACCTTCTGATATCAGTTTTTTAGCATGTTCAAATGCCAAATTGACAGAATCAAATTTACCGCCGTCTGAGAATGAATCTGGAGTAACATTCAAAATTCCCATAATTAATGTTTTGTTTTCTAAAGAAAATATTTTTCCTAATGATGAAAAAATCATAAAACTCCTCCTTATCTAGATTTATCTAGATCTCTTTTAAGTGTTGATATATATTTTTTTTCTAATGGGTGAACTATATTAGGAGCAATTTCAGATAAAGGATCTAAAACAAAAGAACGTTCACACATCCAAGGGTGAGGAATAGCTAAATTTTCATCTTGTATAATCAAATCATTAAACAGAAGAATATCTAAATCGATAATTCTAGGCCCCCACTTAATTTCTCTAACTCTTCCTAACTCTAGTTCTATACTCAATAACTCTTTTAAAAGTTCTTGAGGTGTGAATAGGGTCTCTATTTCTAAGCAAGCATTTAAAAAATTATCTTGAATAACATCACCGAAAGGTTCTGTTTCTAAAAGTGAGCTTATTTTTGTTACAGATGTATACTCCAATTTGTTGATTAGCTCTATAGCATTTTCTAAATTTTCTTTTAAATTACCGATGTTTGTACCTATTGAAAGATAAGCTTTATTTCTAGAACGAGTTATCTCTACTGCAACAAAATCAAAATGTTTTCTAATAGGTGCCCAAGGTTTTTTTACTGTAACTTTAACGGTTTTAATTAAATTGTATTTTATTAAAATCTCTTTTGCAATCGCTTCAGCAAGAGCTTCGATTAAATCAAAGGATTTGGAAAAAAATACTTTTTCAATATCTTCAGATACAAAACCGTAGTGAGTAGAGTGATTTAAATCATCACCTACTCCAGCTTTTCTAGTAGAAGTTTCCATCTCTACAGAGATTGTAAATTTTTGTTGAAGAAATTTTTCTTCTGGGAAAACACCGTGGTTACCAATAAATTCTAAATTTTCAATATATATTTTATCCATATTTTACTCCTGTTATTTTATTAGATTAAGAAATTCATTTTTAAGATTGCTATTTTCATTAAAAATACCTTTAGAAGATGTTGTTATTGCTTTAGACCCTAATGCTTTAACCCCTCTCATAGTCATGCAAGTATGCTCTGCTTCTATAAGAACATAAACGCCTTGGCAATTAATGCCTTTATAGATTGTTTCTGCAATCTCTTCACACAGTCTTTCTTGGAGTTGAGGTCTTTTAGCGTAGGTCTCGATAACTTTTATAATATCTCCGAAGCCTACGATTTCTCCGTTTGGAATATATCCTATAGATATCTTTCCAAAAAAAGGAAGAAAATGATGTTCGCACATAGAGTAAAAAGTAACATCTTTTTCAATTATTAGATCGTTGCTTTTAACAGGGAATTTTCTTTCTAGGAATTTGTATGGGTCTATAGAAAGACCAGAAAAAATTTCTTTATAAAAGAGTTCAATTCTTTCAGGAGTGTTTTGAATAACTTCTTCAGAAATAACTCCACTCCCGTTATCTATATTTAAAATTATATTTTTAATATGATTTTTTAAATTCACTAAATCACCTCATAAACTTTGTATTTGTTTAAATTATAGCATAGAGAGAAGTGTAAAAAAACTTAAAGTTTTGTAAAGAAAAAATGCTTGACAAAAAATATAAGAATGGATATAATATGTTGGTGATATTATGGAATTGAATGAGATGTTAGAAGTCTCTATTCTGCTTGACTATTATAGTAATCTTTTAAGTGATAGACAAAAAGAATATTTGTTAGAGCACTTCGAGGAAGACCTTTCTCTTAGCGAGATTGGAAAGAAGTATAATGTAACTAGACAAGCTGTCTATGATAACATAAGAAGAGGAATAAAAATTTTAAGAGATTATGAAGAGAAGATAGGATTTTATAAGAGAGATTTAGAATTACTATCACAGCTAAAAGAGTTGAAAAAAGATTTTAAACTTGAAAAGCTAGAAGAGATAATCGAAAAAAACTTTTAGTAGGGGTGGCCATGTTAGAAAATTTAGGAAATAGATTCCAAGACATAATGAAAAAAGTAAGAGGTCATGGAAAACTAAGCGAAAGTAATATAAAAGAGGCTTTACGTGAAGTTAGAATGTCTTTACTAGAGGCCGATGTAAACTACAAAGTTGTTAAAGAGTTTGTTGCGAAAATCCAAGAAAAAGCTGTTGGAGCAGAAGTTTTAACAGGGATTAATCCTGGACAACAATTTATAAAAATAGTAAACGATGAGTTAATTGAACTTTTAGGAGGAACTAACTCAAGGCTTACAAAAAGTGCTAAGAACCCAACTGTAGTTATGTTAGCCGGTCTTCAAGGAGCGGGAAAAACAACATTTGCAGGAAAGTTAGCAAAATACTTGAAAAAACAAGGTGAAAAACCTTTCTTAATAGGAGCAGATATATATAGGCCTGCAGCTATGAAGCAATTAGAGGTTTTAGCTCAACAAATAGGAGCAGAAGTTTACTTTGAAATTGGAAGTAACGATGCAGTAGGAATTTGTGAAAGAGGTTTACAAAAAGCTAAAGAATCTGGAGCAACGTATTTAATAATAGATACTGCTGGTAGATTACATATAGATGAGAAGCTGATGGAGGAGTTAAAAGAGGTTAAGAAAGTTGTTAGACCTCAAGAGATTCTTTTAGTAGTGGATGCAATGATAGGACAAGATGCTGTAAATCTTGCACAATCATTTAACAATGCACTGAGCATTGATGGAGTGGTACTTACAAAGTTTGATGGAGATACAAGAGGTGGAGCTGCGTTATCAGTAAAATCAGTAGTTGGAAAACCAATTAAATTTGTTGGAACTGGAGAGAAAATAGATGATTTAGAACTTTTCCATCCTGAAAGATTGGCATCAAGAATTTTAGGAATGGGAGATGTTGTTTCTTTAGTTGAAAAGGCTCAAGAAGCAATCGGAGAAGAGGATGCAAAGTCTCTTGAAGAAAAAATCAGAACTCAAAAGTTTGACTTAGATGATTTCTTAAAGCAGTTACAAAATATTAAAAAGTTAGGTTCGCTAGGAAGTATCTTGAAAATGATTCCAGGTATGGGTCAAATTGGAGATTTAGCACCAGCTGAAAAAGAGATGAAAAAGGTCGAAGCCATTATTCAATCGATGACTAAAGAGGAAAGAAAAAAGCCAGAGATATTAAAAGCTAGTCGTAAACAAAGAATAGCTAAGGGTAGTGGAACAGACGTAGCGGATGTAAATAAATTATTGAAGCAATTTGAACAGATGAGAGAGATGATGAAGATGTTCTCAACTGGAAAGTTCCCACAACTTCCTGGAATGGGCGGAAGAAAAGGTGGAATGAAGTTTCCATTTTAAATAGAAATATAGAGATACCAAAAATAAAAAAATAGAAATATAAGAAGGAGAAGTGATTTTAAATGTTAAAATTAAGATTAACTAGAATGGGAAGCAAAAAGAGACCTGTATACAGAATAGCTGCAATGGAAGCTTTATCAAGAAGAGATGGAAAGGCAGTAGCTTACTTAGGAAACTACTATCCATTAGAAGAAGGAAAAGTAACTCTTAAAGAAGAGGAAATCGTTAAGTTCCTTATGAACGGAGCACAACCTACAAGAACAGTTAAGTCTTTATTAGACAAAGCTGGAGTTTGGGCAAAGTTCGAAGCTGCAAAGAAAAACTAATTGCATAAATTTAGGTGCCTGAAAAGGCACCTTTTTTTCTGTTTGTGTTAGACATTGATTATTAAAATATGGTATAATACAAGGTAAATTCAACTATGAAAAGGAGATGGATTAATGGATACACTCTTTAATAGAATTGCAAAGGAAACAGGATTAAATGTTGAGCAGATCACTAATACGGTAAAACTTTTAGATGAGGGAGCAACAGTTCCGTTTATTGCAAGATATAGAAAAGAAGTTACTGGAAATTTAGATGAAACAAATATTTTAAAAATATCTGAGTCGATAACTTATCTTAGAAACTTAGAAATAAGAAAAGAAGAGGTTATCAGATTAATTGAAGAGCAAGGGAAGTTAACTGATGAACTGAAGTTACAGATAAATTCAGCAGAAAAACTTCAAACAGTAGAGGATATTTATTTCCCTTACAAAAAGAAAAGAAAAACAAAAGCAGACGTAGCAAAAGAGCAAGGATTAGAACCTTTATCTGAAAAAATTTATACACTAAATTCGTTGAATGAGCTTGAGCAGGAAAGTCAGGCTTATATAACAGAAGAGGTTGAAAGTATAGAAAAAGCTATTGAGGGAGCAAAATTGATTGTCGCTCAAAATCTATCTGAAACTTTGGAGTATAGAGAGAGATTAAGAGAGGATATGCTAAAAAAAGCTTTGATAGTTGCTAAAAAAACTAAAAAAGCTGAAGAGTTAGATGCAAAACAGATATACAAAGATTACTACGAGTATACAGAACCTGTAAGTAAGGCCTTATCTCATAGAGTTTTAGCTTTAAATAGAGGAGAAAATGAAGGTATATTAGCGGTTTCTTTAAATTTTGAAGAGAAAGATAGAGAGAGCGTTGAAAGATACCTATTAAAAGATTTCAAAAATAAAGAGTTGAATGGTCTTCATAAAGAGATTGTAATAGATGCTTTAGATAGACTAATTTTACCTTCTATTGAAAGAGAAGTTAGAAATATATTAACTGAAAAAGCAGAGGATGAAGCGATATTGGTATTTAAAGAAAATTTAAAAAACCTTTTAATGCAACCACCTCTACATGAAAAGAATATATTGGCCTTAGATCCAGGGTATAGAACAGGATGTAAGGTAGCTATTATAGATAAGGATGGATTCTTTAGAGAGAATACTGTTTTCTATTTAGTTAAAGAGATGCATCATGAAAATCAGCTTAAAGATGCAGAGAAAAAAATGAAAGATTTTATAAAAAAATATAATATCGATATCATTGTTATAGGAAATGGAACAGCTTCAAGAGAAACAGAGAGCTTTGTAGCAGAGGTTTTAAAAACTGTAGACTCTGATGTGAAATACTTAATTGGAAACGAAGCTGGTGCTTCGATATATTCGGCTTCAAAAATTGCAGTTGAAGAGTTTCCTGATTTAGATGTAACGGTTAGAGGAGCAATCTCTATCGGAAGAAGAATTCAAGATCCGTTAGCAGAGTTGGTTAAAATAGATCCAAAATCCATTGGAGTTGGAATGTACCAGCACGATGTTAATCAAAAAAGACTTGATTTATCGTTAGAGGAAGTTATTCAACTTGTTGTAAATAATGTTGGAGTAAATGTAAATACAGCTTCGTGGGCACTTTTATCATATGTATCTGGAGTTAAAAAAAGTGTTGCGAAAAGCATAGTGGATTTCAGAAGAGAAAATGGAAACTTTAAAAATAGAAAACAACTTTTAAAAGTTAAAGGATTAGGAGCGAAAGCTTATGAGCAGATGGCAGGATTCTTAATTATACTTGAAGGTGAAAATCCTTTAGATAACACAATAATACATCCTGAATCATACGGAATAGCTCAGCAAATATTGAAATGTGTAAATTTATCTTTAAATGAATATGAAAGTGATTTAGCAAAAGCTAAGGAGATTTTATTAGGATTTGATTATGCAAAATTTGCACAGGAAAATGGATATGGATATGAAACTGTAAAGGATATCTTTGACGCCTTAGTTAAAGAGAGAAGAGACCCTAGAGATAGTATTCAAAAACCGATATTAAAATCAGACATTTTAAAAATAGACAACCTTCAACCAGGAATGGAATTAGAGGGAACTGTAAGAAACGTTGTTAAATTTGGTGCCTTTATAGATATAGGTTTAAAAAATGACGCTTTACTTCATATTTCTGAAATATCAGACAAGTTTATAGATGATCCTAGCAAAGTTCTTGCTGTTGGACAGATTATAAAAGTTAAGATAAAAGATATTGATAGAGAGAGGGAAAGAGTAGGACTTACTAAAAAGGGGATTTAGAGGATGAGAATAAAAAAAAATTCATTGTTGATAAAAATAATTTTTTACAATGATATAGCAATATTTTTAACCTCAATTTTAATTGCTGTAGTTGTAATATTAACATCCTTTCAAGACATGGAACAAAGGGTAGAGGATACAACTAAAAATAAAATGAATCTTCTTATGGGAAACTATAAATCATATTTTGGTGAGATTCGAAATGATGTCTATAAAGAGATTGCAAAATATAGAATAAATGAAGGCAACCAAAGAGTTGCTGAGATGTTGAAATACAACCTTCTGAAAGAGGATTTTAGAAATTATTATAATTCGGTAATAACTATAATCTCCTCTGAAGGAGAACTTTTGGCAGAGTATGGAAATAAAGGGAACTTAGGGACTCTAACAGAGGATAATATTCATATCTTACTTGAGACATCAACTAAGAAAGAGTTTGAAGAATTAGGATATTATTTAGCAGAAGTTCAAGGGAAAATCTATGGAAGAGTAGTAATCCCGTATGGAACTGAAGATATAACATATTACTTGGTTGTTTCAGTTCCAATTAATAGGGATTTTTTAACTTCGTTAACAGAAGGATTAGAATTAGGATCGAAAGATAAGATTTATTTTGTGACTAATAGTTCTGATAAATCTGAACTTCAAGCAAAATTCTTTTTTTCACACAGAACTTATAGAGAGATTTTGAGAAAAGATTATAAAAATTATTATTTGAATAAAAAGATAAATGGTTTATCATATTATGTAGGAATTTATAATTTAATAGGTTATAATGATAGTTATTTAGGAAGTTTTGTTATATCCCTTTCAAAAGAAAAATTGACTGAGGAAAAACTTATGACAGCTATCTATATAGGAATATTAGTTTTACTAATAATGATAATAAGTTCAACCGTTTCGAGCAAAGTATTTAGAAAATTATTGCTACCCCTTAGTCAAATAGCTGACTTAGCTGATAAGATTTCAAACGGAGAAAAAGTTGAGGACATAAAAGTTGTTGGACAAGGTGAGATAAGAACTTTATCAATATCTTTTAAAGAGATGATCGAAAAGTTGAACGTAGCACAAGAGGATCTAACTCTTCAAAATAAAGAGCTTGTAAGAAATATTGAAAAAATTGAAGCTATAGATAAACTTTTAATGGGAATGAATATAGAGCAAGATACGTTTAAAACTATCAAAAAATTAGTTAATGGATTTACATCGGAAGTAGGGCTTGGATATAGTAGAGCTATGTACTTTAGATATAGTAGAGAAAATGACTATTTAATTGGAGAGGAAATATCTATCAATAGAACCCTAAAAGAGGAAAGTAGAAAAGGATTTAAATTCCAATTGAAAAATTTAAAAGAGTTAATCCTATTTACAAAAGTTCCAATAAATAATGAAAGTTTATTAGCGAAATCTTTTAGAGAACAAAAAATTATATATAAAAATGATGACGGATATAAGTATGATTTAGGTAATGATGTTCTAAAAGCTGTTGGTTTAAAGAATTTCTTTATATTTCCAATTCATGGAGCTGGAAAGTTTTCAGGAGTTATTCTTGTAGATAACTATACAAAAGATGTTCGTATAAACCAAGAAGAGTTAGAATTATTAAATCTACTTTCGATGAACTTCTCAATAGGAATTAATAATAAAGAAATCGTGTTAGATACTTTAGAGAGTCAAAGAGTGATGACAATTGAGAAGCTAGCTACAAGATTTTTGAGATTACGTGGAGAGGTTGTAGACAAACTTTTAAAGTGTGTAGACTCTGAAAATCCAGATGAAAAAATAATAGAAGAATTAACAACAATAAAGCCATATTTAACTAGAATTAAAGAGGATAATGAATCTTTGAAATTCTATTCTGAAGAGAAAGAAGTTATATATGAGCGGGTTTGTTTAGATAAAGTTATAAATGAAGCTATAGCAGATTATAGTAAAAAATTTAAAAGTGAAAATATCTCTGTTTCGTTTTTCAATGCTACGACAGGTAGTGTATTAGGAAGCAGAAAACAACTTGAAAAAGTTATTAAGGAGCTTATAGATAACGCATGTAATGCTCTTTTAAATAAAAAGAACAACAGAAGAATAGATATTATTCTATCGAAAAGAAGAATTAATGAAAAAATAGAGTTGAAAATTATTGATAATGGGGACGGAATGTCATTTAAGCAATTAGAGGATATATATGAACCATTTGTAAGTTATTCGCCTCAAACATTAGGGCTTGGATTATTCTTTGTTCATAAGATAATCAAAGATCATGGTGGAGTAATTAAACACTTCTCAGAAGAGGGGAATAGTACAGAAGTAAAAATAACATTAAATGCATATAAGGAGGAAGTCTAATGGAAGAAAGAGATTACGGTAAAACGTTAAACCTTCCGAAAACAAGTTTCCAAATGAGGGCGAACTTACCAACGAAGGAACCAAACATCTTAAAAAAATGGGATGATCAAAAAATTTATGAAAAGGGATTAGAAAAGGGGAGTAAAACATTTATACTTCACGATGGACCTCCATACGCTAACGGTGGAATTCATATTGGTCATGCTTTAAATAAAATCTTAAAAGATATTATTTTAAAGTATAAAAGATTATCTGGATATTCAGTACCTTATGTACCTGGATGGGATACTCATGGATTACCAATCGAGTTAAAAGTTAGTGAAGAGTTAGGCGCTAAAATGAAAGAGATGTCACCTCTTGAAATTAGAGAGAAGTGTACAGAGTACGCTAAGAAATGGGTAGAAGTTCAAAAAGAAGGATTCCAAAGATTAGGAATTTTAGGGGAATGGGATAATCCATACCTAACTTTAAACCCAGAGTATGAAGCAAAGCAATTAGAAGTATTTGGAGAACTTTATGAAAATGGATATATATTCAAAGGATTAAAGCCAATTTACTGGTCTCCAGTTACAGAAACAGCTTTAGCGGAAGCAGAAATTGAGTATAAAAATCACGTTTCTCCATCGATCTACGTAAAGATGGAAGCTAACGAAGAGATTATGGAAAAGTTAGGAATGACTGAATCACTTTATTTAGTTATCTGGACAACAACTCCATGGACTTTACCAGCGAACACTGGAATAGCATTAAACGGAGAGTTTGAGTACGGAATATACAAAACAGAAAAAGGAAACTTAATCTTAGCAAAAGTTTTAGCTGATAAAGCATTCCTTGATATGGGAGTAAAAGAAGTAGAGCTAGTAAAAGAGTTCGTAGGAGCAGACTTAGAAAACTTAACTTATAAGCACCCATTCTTAGATAGAACTGGAAAAGTTGTTTTAGGAACTCACGTAACTGCAGAAGCAGGTACAGGAGTAGTACATACAGCACCAGGACACGGTCAAGATGACTATGTTGTAGGAGTTAGATACGGATTACCAATTATCTCTCCAATCAATAACAAAGGAGTTTTAACTGAAGAAGCTGGACAATTTGCTGGATTATTCTATAAAAAAGCAAACAAAGTTATAGCTGAACATTTAACAGAAACAGGACATCTGTTAAGTTACAAAGAGTTTGAGCACTCTTATCCACACGATTGGAGATCAAAAACTCCAGTAATATTTAGAGCAACTGAGCAATGGTTCATTAGATGTGAAGGGTCTGATTTAAGAGAAAAGGCTTTAAAAGCATTAGATGATGTTAAGTTTGTTCCTGAATGGGGAAGAAATAGAATTGGTTCAATGTTAGAGACAAGACCTGACTGGTGTATCTCGAGACAAAGAACTTGGGGAGTACCAATTCCTGTATTCTATAATGAAGTAACTGGAAAAGAGATTTTCGAAAGAGAGATTTTAGATAGAGTTATTGGAATAGTAAAAACTGAAGGATCTGCAGCTTGGGTTAAATACTCAGCAGAAGAGTTAATCGGAGAAGAGCTTTTAGTAAAATATAACTTAAAAGGTTTAGAGTTAAGAAAAGAAACAAACATAATGGACGTTTGGTTCGATTCAGGTGTTTCTCATAGATCTGTATTAGAAACTAGAGAGGGACTTCATAGACCAGCTGATCTATACTTAGAGGGATCAGATCAACATAGAGGATGGTTCCAAACATCTCTATTAACATCTGTTGGATCAACAGGAGATGCTCCATTTAAGATGTTATTAACTCACGGATTTGTAAATGATGGTGAAGGGAAAAAGATGTCTAAATCTGTAGGAAACGTTGTTGCACCTCAAGATGTAATCAAAGTTTACGGAGCAGATATATTAAGATTATGGTGTGCTTCAGTAGATTACAGCGAAGATGTAAAAATCTCTGATAACATCTTAAAGCAAATGGCAGAAGCTTACAGAAGAGTAAGAAATACAGCTAGATATATCTTAGGAAACTCAGCAGATTTCAATCCAGCAACAGATGCAGTAGCATATGAGGATTTAATGGAAATCGATAAGTGGGCATTAAATAAGTTAGAGAGATTAAAGAGAACAGTAACAGAGTCATATGAAAAGTATGAGTTCTACAATCTGTTCCAAGAGATTCACTACTTCTCAGGAATCGATATGTCAGCATTCTACCTTGATATAATCAAAGATAGATTATATACAGAGAAAGCGGATTCAAAAGAGAGAAGAGCAGCTCAAACAGTAATGTCAGAAGTTTTAGTAACTTTAACTAAAATGGTTGCACCAATCCTATCATTCACTGCAGAAGAGATCTGGGAAACATTACCAGAGTCATTAAAAGATTCTGAGTCAGTACTATTAACTGACTGGTATGCAAACAACGATCAATACTTAAATGATGAGTTAGATACGAAGTGGGAAGAGATTGCTAAACTTAGAAAAGATGTAAACAAAACTTTAGAGTTAGCAAGACAAGGTGAAAATAAAATAATAGGAAACTCTTTAGATGCAAAAGTTATATTAAATACAGCAGATGCAGATTTAGAGAAGTTCTTACAAGAGAATAAAGAGATTTTAGAAGAGGTATTCATAGTTTCTCAATTAGTAATTGCTAATGAAAAAGATGATTCATTCGTAAAAGGTGAGGAGCAAGAAGCTTTATTTGTAAAAGTAGAGCATGCAGATGGAGAAAAATGTGAAAGATGTTGGAAGTACTCAACAGAGTTAGGAACTAACCCTGAGCACGAAACAATCTGTCCAAGATGTACATCGGCACTAGTTGATTAATTATTCAAAGAGGTGAGCTGTGTTATATATAGGGATAATATTTGTATTAGTTTTTCTAGATCAAATCTCAAAATATGAAATAGACACTTGGTTAATAGAAGGAGAAACGTTCCCCGTAATTGGGAACTTTTTCCATCTAACATATGTAAAAAATAGAGGGATAGCTTTTGGAATGTTTCAAGGGAAATTAGATATAATCTCTATACTTACAGTTGTTGTGATATTTGGACTAGGGTTTTATTTTTACAAAAATAGAGAGAAGTTTTCGGTTGTTGAAAAGTTAGGGTACTCGTTTATTTTAGGTGGAGCAATTGGTAATATAATCGATAGAATATGTAGAGGTTTTGTTATTGATATGATCGACTTTAGAGGAATATGGGTATTTGTATTCAATTTAGCGGATGTTTGGATAAATATAGGAGTTATTCTAATAATAATAGATAGCTTATTAGAAAGTAAAAGCAAAAAGAGAAATTAGGAGGAAGTGAAATGACATTTCAAGAGATGATATTTGCTCTTCAACAGTATTGGAGTTCAAAAGGGTGTATCATTGGAAATCCATACGATATAGAAACAGGAGCTGGAACATTTAACCCAAATACATTTTTAATGTCTTTAGGACCAGAGCCTTGGAATATAGCATATGTTGAGCCATCAAGAAGACCAAAGGATGGAAGATATGGAGAGAACCCAAACAGGGTTTATCAACATCATCAATTCCAAGTTATAATGAAACCATCACCAGATAATATTCAAGAGTTATACTTAGAATCGTTAAAAGTTTTAGGGATTGATCCTTTAAAGCATGATATACGTTTTGTAGAAGACGATTGGGAATCACCAACTTTAGGAGCTTGGGGATTAGGATGGGAAGTATGGTTAGATGGAATGGAAGTAACTCAATTCACATATTTCCAACAAGTTGGAGGATTAGAGTTAGATGTTGTTCCGGTTGAGATAACATATGGACTAGAAAGATTAGCACTATACATTCAAAATAAAGAGAATGTTTATGATTTAGAGTGGGCTCCAGGAATCAAATATGGAGATATGAGATACCAATATGAGTATGAAAACTCTAAATATTCATTTGAAGTAGCAGATTTAGAAAATCATTTTAAATGGTTTGATGACTATGAGAAGGAAGCTGATAGAGCACTAAATGAAAACTTAGTAATGCCGGCATATGACTATGTTTTAAAATGTTCTCACACATTCAACGTTCTTGACTCAAGAGGAGCAATCTCTACAACTGAGAGAATGGCTTATATTTTAAGAGTTAGAAACCTAGCTAAAAGATGTGCAGAGGTATTTGTACAAAATAGAAAAGAACTAGGATATCCTTTACTAAAAAAGAAGTAAAAGGAAAAAAGAGGAGGAATAGAAAGTGAGATTACTTTTTGAAATAGGGATGGAAGAACTACCTGCAAGATTCCTTGTTCAAACTCTAAAAGAGATGAAAGAGAATTTAGAAGGTAAATTAAATGATAAAAGAGTAAAGTTTGAAGAGATAAAAACTTTTGGAACACCAAGAAGACTTGTTGTTTTAGTTGAAGGTTTAGCTGAAACTCAAGAGGATTTAGATATTTTAAATATGGGTCCTGCAAAGCAAGTTGCATTTGGTGAAAATGGAGAGATTTCAAGAGCTGGATTAGGATTTGCTAAATCTCAAGGAGTAGAAGCAACTGATTTAGAGATTATTGAAACTCCAAAAGGTGAATACATAGCTGTAAGAAAATTCTTAAAAGGAGAATCTACAAAGGCTCTTCTTTCAGAACTTTTAAAAGAGTTAGTATTAGAGATTAATTTCCCAAAATCGATGAAATGGGGAGAGAAAAAATTAAAGTTTGCTAGACCAATTCAATGGTTCTTAGCTTTAGTAAATGAAGAGATAGTAAACTTTGAAATAGAGGGAATTAAAAGTGGAAATTCTTCAAGAGGACATAGATTCTTTGGAACTAATTTCGAAATTTCAACTATAGATGAGTATTTCGAAAAAATTAAAGAAAACAACGTTATTATAGATGTTGAAGAGAGAAAAGAGTTAATAAAAAAACTTATAAAAGAGAATTGTGAAGAAACTGGAGAGCAAGTTCTAATAGATGAAGAACTATTAAAAGAGGTTGCAAACTTAGTTGAATATCCATTCCCTATAGTTGGAACATTTAACTCAGACTTCTTAGAAGTTCCTCAAGATGTACTAATAATATCTATGCAAGTTCATCAAAGATACTTCCCAATCTTGGATTTAGAAGGGAAATTATTACCAAAGTTCGTTGTTGTTAGAAATGGTATTGAGGATTCTGAGCATGTAAGAAAAGGAAATGAGAAGGTTTTATCAGCAAGACTTGCTGATGCGAGATTCTTCTATCACGAAGATTTAAAGAAACCTTTAATTGAAAATGTAGAAAAATTAAAGCAAGTTGTATTCCAAAAAGATTTAGGAACAATTTACAACAAAATTGAGAGATCGAATAAAATTGCGGATTATTTAATAGAAGCTATCGGAATGGAAACAAGAAGAGAAACTATTGAAAGAACAATTCTTTTAGCTAAAGCAGATTTAGTATCTAATATGATTGGAGAAAAAGAGTTTACAAAACTACAAGGATTTATGGGAGCGGATTATGCACTTAAATCTGGAGAGTCTGAATTAGTAGCTAAAGGAATCGAAGAACACTACTACCCAAGATATCAAGGTGATTTATTACCAAAAGGTGTTGAAGGAATAGTGGCTGGAATATCTGATAGAGTAGATACTCTTTGTGGATGTTTCGGAGTTGGAATTATCCCAAGTGGTTCTAAAGATCCATTTGCTTTAAGAAGAGCAGCATTAGGAATTGTAAATATAATTTTAGATTCTAATTTAAATATCTCTTTAAAAGCTTTAGTTGAAAGAGCGGTAGATACTTTAGAAGCTGCATCAGTTTTAAAAAGAGATAAAGCTGAAGTTATAAATGAAATTATGGAATTCTTCAAGCAAAGAGCACTTAATGTGTTTACTGAGATGGGATATTCAAAAGATATTGTATCAGCAGTTGTAGATAAGAGTTTTGATAATTTAGTAGATACTCTATTAAGAATAAAAGCTGTAGATGAATTCACAAAAATGGATAGTTTCAATAACTTAGTTTCATTAATGAAAAGAGTTGGAAATATCTCTAAAGGATTTGAAGGAGTAATCGTTAATTCTGATCTTTTAGTTGAAGATATAGAGAAAGAGTTGTTCCAAAAATCACAAGAAGTTGCAAGAGATGCAGAAGAGATGCTAGTGGCTAAAAACTATATAGGATACTTAAATGTAATTCTGTCAACGGAAGATATCATCAATAGATACTTCGAATCTATAATGGTTATGGATAAAGATGAAGCTGTAAAAAATAATAGACTTTCTCAACTTAATTATATTGCAACAATATTCAACAAGATGGTAAACTTAACATTAATTGAAGAAAAAAAATAAAAAAGTATTGACTAAAAGATACAAATACGATATAATTTAGCAGTAAAAAACAAAAACAAAAAAATCATCAAGAGAGACTGAGGGACTGGCCCTATGACGTTTCAGCAACCTACCTTAGAGGTGTGGTGCTAATTCCAGAAAGATGACCTATAAAGAGCATTTAGCCTTTTATCTTTCTGGAGAGATAAAAGGCTTTTTTTATCTCTTTTGATTAATCTTAGGAGGAACAAATGAAAAATTTAACTTACTTTACTTCAGAGTGTGTATCACCAGGACATCCAGACAAAATAGCAGACCAAATATCGGATGCGGTATTAGATGCATGTATAAAAAATGATCCAGCAGCAAGAGTTGCTTGTGAAGTATTCTGTACAACTGGTCAAGTAATCGTAGGTGGAGAGATCACAACTACAACATATATCGATATTCAAGATATCGTAAGAAATAAAATAGATGAAATTGGTTACAAGCAAGGTATGGGATTTGACTCTGACTGTGGAGTTTTAAATGCAATTCACTCGCAATCTCCTGATATCGCTATGGGAGTAGATGTTGGAGGAGCAGGAGATCAAGGTATAATGTTCGGAGGAGCAGTAAAAGAAACTCCAGAATTAATGCCATTAGCTTTAGTTTTAGCAAGAGAGATTATCGTAAAATTAACAAGATTAACAAGATCAAAGGATTTAGCTTGGGCTAGACCAGATGCAAAATCACAAGTAACTTTAGCTTATGATGAAAATGGTGCTGTTGTAGGAGTAGACACTGTAGTAGTTTCAGTTCAGCATAATCCAGAAGTAACTCAAGAGCAAATTCATCACGATGTAAAAGAGTTAGTAATAAAGCCAGTATTAGAGGCGTACAACTTAAATGCTGAAGAAGTTAAGCATTACCATATCAATCCAACAGGAAGATTCGTAATAGGAGGACCACACGGAGATACTGGATTAACAGGAAGAAAAATAATCGTAGATACTTACGGAGGATTCTTTAGACATGGTGGAGGAGCGTTTTCTGGAAAAGATCCTTCAAAAGTGGATAGATCAGCAGCCTATGCAGCTAGATGGGTTGCAAAAAATATCGTAGCGGCAGATTTAGCTGACAAATGTGAAGTTCAACTTTCTTATGCAATTGGAGTAGTAGAACCTACATCTGTAAAAGTTGAAACTTTTGGAACTGGAAAAGTTGAAGAGATAAAATTAGCTGAAGCGGTTCAAAATGTATTTGATTTAACACCAAGAGGAATTGAAAGAGATTTAGAGTTAAGAAGCGGAAACTTTAACTACCAAGATTTAGCAGCTTTCGGACATATCGGAAGAACTGATTTAGATTTACCTTGGGAAAGAGTAAATAAAGTTGAAGAGTTAAAAAAAGCCTTAACTAAATAATAGTATACAAAAAAAGGGAAGAATGTTCTTCCCTTTTTTCTTTTTTAATGTTAAGCTATATGAAAAAGAATAGGAGAGGATACTTATGAGATATTTATTTTTAAATTACCCTAAATGCTCAACTTGCGTTAAAGCTAGAAAATGGTTAGAGGAAAATGGAGTAGATTTTGAGGCTAGACATATTGTAGAAAATAACCCAACAAAAGATGAATTGAAAAAATGGTTAGAGTTAAGTGGATTACCTGTAAAAAAATTCTTCAATACAAGTGGTATTCTTTATAGAGAGATGAATTTGAAAGAGAAAGTTGCTGAAAATAATGAAGATGAACTTTTAGAGATACTTTCAACAAACGGAATGTTAGTAAAAAGACCTCTAGTTATTGGAAACGATAAGGTTTTAATAGGATTTAAAGAGAAAGAGTGGGAAGTTTTAAAAAAATAAAAAAGTTGTTGACATTTTTTAAAAAAGATGGTACTATTATTATGTAGCAACGACGCGAGAGCGGAAGTTGCCCCGTTCGTTCAGTGGTTAGGACAATAGATTTTCACTCTATAAACAGGGGTTCGAT
>NZ_JRJZ01000196.1:0-305 GCF_000800875.1 Cetobacterium sp. ZWU0022 | reverse complement strand
AGAATAACTTTTTCTCTCCATCCCTATAAAATCTTTTATAAACTTACTATCAGCAGTATAATAATTTTCACTTTTTCCTAAATTAGATATTAATGTTAAAAATAATTTTAACTCTCTAAGTTCAAAATCTTCAAATCTACCTGAAGCTAAATTATTTTGATGTATTACCATTTTACTATTTTTTTCCATTACAAATCCTCCATTGGTGCTATGTTAAAAAATTTTATATTTGAATTTATAGAAAAATATGGTAATATATTTACATATATACCTAGTTTTCTATAAACCTATATACCTATAAACCT
>NZ_JRJZ01000071.1:0-1135 GCF_000800875.1 Cetobacterium sp. ZWU0022 | reverse complement strand
TATTTACATATATACCTAGTTTTCTATAAACCTATATACCTATAAACCTATGTTTATATATTTATATGTTATAGTTGATTGGTATTTTGATTAATAATAAGTGGCATTATTATTAATCATGGAATATTTTCCGTAAAAAGAAGCTGTCTTGGGAAAAGATAAGAGCTTCTTTTTTATTTTTTACCATCCACTATTTTCTTCTAATTTTAGCGATTTTACTGGTCTTTGATCTCCTTTTAATTCAGGACTTATTCCTTTCATTTCTTCTATTTTTATATTCTCTTTTTCAATTTCTGATTTACTGAAACATCCCGTAAATCCCAATGAACTCAAAACACATAAACTAAGAATTATTTTTTTCATTTATTTTTTTCCTCCTTTTCAACTTCCTCTATAAATTCAAGTACTTTTTTATTAATTAAGTCTGTTATTGTTATACTTTTTTCTGCACAAATAGCCTTTAATTTAGCCTTCGTTTTACTATCAATTATAACATTAATTCTTTCAGATTTCATAATCACTCCTTTAAATCATTGATATATGTTATTAACATTTTAACATATTATCATTTTAACATATTAACATATTAACATATCAATGTTTTGATTGTCAATTAAAACCTAAAAAATAATTCTACTTTATATTTTATTGAGCTTATAGGTACTACTCCAAAATATCTACCATCAAATGATCTGTCAGAATAATCAGACAATAAAAATATTTCTCCTTTTTGTACTTTCATTTTTTTTACATCTATTTCAGGTAATTTTCTTCCATAAGAATCATACTTATAAACCTTTCCCCAATTCTTACTATTTATAATTAACTCATTATTGTTATTTATTTCAATAACATCATCTATTTTTTCACTTGCCACTTTTTTCATCATAGATGTAACTATACTTGGTACATATTTTCTATCAAATAAATACTTTTTTGTTTCTTCAGGAATTTCAAATACTACAATATCATCTTTTTTAAATTCTTCAGAGGGAAGTATCCTATATACTCCCCTCGGTAAACTTTTTGTTATATTTATTATGTAGTTATTTGAAAAAATTTTTAGAATAATTAAAAATGCAAAAAAAAACTAATTATTATTAAAACTTTTTTATCTTTTATTTTCATTTATTAT
>NZ_JRJZ01000043.1:0-482 GCF_000800875.1 Cetobacterium sp. ZWU0022 | reverse complement strand
CTTTTGGTTTCAAAAATTTAATATTAAATGTAAAACTAATGGATAAGTAAATTCTAATTTATTCATCAATTGGTTATTAAATCGTTTCTTTTTTAGTTCTTTTTTTATTATAGATAATAAAGCAGCTTATAAACTGTATAATTACATCTATAATAGCCTTTTAAACATTTATACTACTTTTGATGCCTGTTAAAATTAAAAGCCTTTAAAATCTAAAATAAAGCTTTATTTTAGTAATATACTTTGCTTCAAGTTGAAGCAAAGTATTTATTCAAAAATATTCATTGCTATAAAAGCTAAAGAAAATATTGAAACAATAGAGATTAGTCCTCCAAAAGCAAAATTTTTCATATTACACCTCCTGGATTTTTGATTTTTATATTTTGATTATATAAGACTTAATAAATTTTATCTATATTTTTTTATAAATTAAAAAAAATTTAATAAATAAAATAACTCTTATCTGAGGAAAAGCTAGAGTC
>NZ_JRJZ01000014.1:0-123365 GCF_000800875.1 Cetobacterium sp. ZWU0022 | reverse complement strand
ATCGTGTTGTCGCTGGTTCGAGCCCAGCAAGAAGCGCCATTTTTTTATTTTTTGTAAAAACTAGTAAAAGAAAAAGGGGAATTTTAATGAAAAAGAAATTAGTAGCAGGATTATTAGGATTATCATTAGCTTCTTTTGGAGCTGAAAGCTTTGAGCTAGGACTTTTATCACCAACACAGCTGAGAGGACCTCAAACAGATGTAAAAGGAGTAAGATTAGGTTTAATATACACTGAAAACCAAAATGTTGAAGGTGTGGATATAAATATAATTGCAAATAAAAAGCAAAATTTCAAAGGTTTATCATTAGGATCGATTTATGATAGAACAGAAAAAAACTTTGAAGGAGCAAAACTAGGATGGTTCTTCTTACCAATAACATTTAATAGTGTTGGTGGAAATATGACTGGAGTTCAGTTTGGACTAATAAATATGGTTGAACAAAATACTAAAGGAGTTCAAATAGGTGGAGCTAACTTTACTGAAACAGGAACAGGACTTCAATTTGGATTCTTTAATAAAGCAGGACAAATAAGAGGGTTACAGTTAGGTCTTGTAAATATGGCTGAAAACTTAGAAGGACTTCAAATCGGTCTTGTAAATATGGCTGATAATAGTGAATTATTTGAGGTGTTACCAATTTTAAACTTTAACTTTAGATTTTAATCTTCTAAATTGACAAAGTTAATATTTTGTGATACACTACTATAGTTATTAAAACGAATATTCCGCTTTAATGGAATATAATATTTAGTATTAAATGAATATTCAGGAGGCTAAAATGAAAGAAAAATTAATTCAATTAGTAGAGCAAAGCTACTTAAGAAACGACATCCCAGAATTCAAAGCTGGAGATACTATTGCAGTTTACTACAAAGTAAAAGAGGGTAACAAAGAAAGAGTTCAGTTATTCGAAGGTGTAGTAATCAGAGTAAACGGTGGAGGAGTAGCAAAGACTTTCACTGTTAGAAAAGTAACTGGAGGAGTAGGAGTAGAGAGAATCATTCCTGTAAACTCACCAATGATCGACAAAATCGATGTTTTAAAGATCGGAAAAGTAAGAAGATCAAAGCTTTACTACTTAAGAGGACTTTCTGGAAAGAAAGCAAGAATCAAAGAGATCAGAAAGTAAGATTTCTAAAGCTAAGGAAGAACAATTCCTTAGCTTTTTTCTTTTTTTTGTGTTAAAATATATATAAATTGACTAGAGGAGTGGGTTTATGAGTAGAGAAAATATAATTTTAAACACGATTTTTTATGTAATTTTATCAGCGTTTTTTATCTATATATTTGTTAAAGAGAAAAAAATAGTAGCTATAATAGATAAAAAAAGAACAAAATTTGAAGATAAACTAGTAGAAAAGTTAAACCTATCAGGAAAAACATCAGAAAAAATTCTAAGAAAAATAATAAAATTAATTGAAAGTTTAGGAAGTGCACTTATATTAGTGTTAATCATACAAAAATTTTATATAGGAAACTTTTTAGTACCAACAGGATCAATGATACCTACAATAGTTCCTAAAGATAGACTTTTCGGAAACATGGTGATATATAATTTTAAAGCGCCAGAGAGAGAGGATATTATAGTATTTAAAGAACCTATTGAAGATAAAGTACTTTATACAAAAAGACTAATGGGTCTTCCTGGAGAAAAAATTCAAATAAAATATGAAAAATTATTTGTAAATGGTCAAAAAATATCAGAAAGACAATATTCTCCATTAGGAGAACTAGCTAATAAAGAATGGATTATACCTAAAAAAGGAGATACGATAACAATAGTCCCAGGTCAAGACTATAATTCTGCTTTTGAAAGAGATAATATAGATGTGGCTAAAGTTCAAAGTTTATTAAAAGAAAATGGAGCATATGTATCACAACTATTACCAGACGTTGAATTTTTAGTAAATGGAGTTCCAACAGGAATGATTTTAGATTTTATTCATGAAGAAGATATTTTAAATGAACTTTTGAAGGGAAATACAGTTACAAGAATTTTAGATGAGGATTATTATTTAGCTTTAGGTGACAATACAAATGGAAGTTATGATTCTAGAATGTGGGGATTTGTAAAAGATAGTAGAATAAAAGGAAAAGCCTTAGTAAGATTTTGGCCTTTAAATAGAATAGGAATTTTAAAATAATTATGATATTAGAAATTAAAAAAGAAAATGAAGGTATTCTGAATGAAATATTTAGAATTGAAAAAGAGGTTTTTACAGAAAGTTTTTATTCTGTTGATACATTAAAAGATATGAGTCAGAAAGAGGAGTATCTAATCTTGGTTTATGGTAAAGATGTAAAAGGATACATGATATTGCATGATTCGTATGATTTATATGAGGTTATGAAAGTTGCAACCAAAAAAGAGTTTAGGAAAATGGGAATTGCAAAAGAATTAATAAATTATTACTTAGATAGATATAATAAAAACTTATTTTTAGAAGTTAGAGAAAGTAATGAAGTGGCAAGACACTTTTATGAAAATATAGGATTTGTAAAAGTTGGAAATAGAAAAAACTATTATCCCAACGGAGAAGCAGCAGTTTTAATGTCGCTAGAAAGAAATTAATATATATTTAGGAGGAAAATTAATAATGAACAGAGAAATTTATTCGAACCCTTTAGCAGAGAGATATAGCTCAAAGGAGATGCTAGAAGTATTCTCACCAAAATTTAAATTCTCTACATGGAGAAAATTATGGTATGTTTTAGCTGAAACTGAAAAAGAGTTAGGTCTTGATATATCTGACGAGCAATTAGCAGAAATGAAAGCTAATATAGAGAATATTGATTACGAGTTAGCAAACGAAATGGAAAAAAAGTTTAGACACGATGTAATGGCTCATGTTCACACGTTTGGAACAGCTGCACCAAAAGCTATGCCAATAATACACTTAGGGGCAACAAGTGCGTATGTAGGAGATAATACAGATTTAATCCAAATAAAAGAAGGATTAAATATAGTAAAGAAAAAACTGATAAATGTAATGGAAGGTTTAGCTAAATTCTCGAATGAGTATAAAGATTTACCAACATTAGGATTTACTCATTTCCAAGCAGCTCAATTGACAACTGTAGGAAAAAGAGCAACTCTTTGGTTACAAAGCTTAATCTTAGATTTAGAAGAGTTAGAATTTAGACAAGATACATTAAGATTTAGAGGGGTTAAAGGAACGACAGGAACTCAAGCATCTTTTGAAGAATTATTTAATGGAGACTTTAAAAAAGTTAAAGAATTAGATGAAAAAGTTGCTGAAAAAATGGGATTCAATAAAAGATTCTTAGTGACTGGACAGACTTATGATAGAAAAATTGATTCTGAAATATCAAATCTTTTAAGTAATATAGCTCAATCAGCACATAAATTTACAAATGACTTAAGATTATTACAACATCTAAAAGAGATTGAAGAGCCGTTTGAAAAGAATCAAATTGGATCATCAGCAATGGCATACAAAAGAAATCCTATGAGAAGTGAAAGAATATCATCGCTAGCTAAATTTGTAATAGCATTACAACAAAGTACTGCAATGACGGCTTCAACTCAATGGTTCGAAAGAACTTTAGACGATTCAGCTAATAAAAGATTAGCTTTACCACAAGCATTCTTAGCAGTTGATGCTATGCTTATCATTTGGAAAAATATATTAGAAGGATTAGTAGTTTATCCAAAGATGATAGAAAAACATATTATGGCAGAGTTACCATTCATGGCTACAGAGTATATAATCATGGAAGGAGTTAAAAAAGGTGGAGATAGACAAGAGCTTCATGAATTAATAAGAGTTCATTCTATGGAAGCTGGAAAACAAGTTAAAGTTGAAGGACTTGAAAATGATCTGATTGAAAGAATTGTAAACGATTCATCATTTGATATTGATAGAGATAAATTGATGGAAATATTAGATCCTAAAAACTTTATAGGTTTTGCATCTGAGCAAGTAATAGACTTCTTAGAAGCTGAAGTTAATCCTATATTAGAAAAAAATAAAGAGTTATTAGGAATGGATACAGACTTAAAGGTATAATTATGAGAGATAAAAGAAGGAGATATTTAACCGCTTTTGTGTTATTAGCCCTTTATTTATCACTGATAGAGACATTGATTCCAAAGCCTTTTCCATGGATGAAGTTAGGCTTAGCTAATATAGCTACAATAATAGCATTAGAGAAGTTTGATAGAAAAATGGCAATAGAGATATTGCTTTTAAGAATATTTATTCAAGGAATGATGTTAGGGACATTGTTTTCACCTAGCTTTATAATAAGTTTAACGTCAGGAGGGGCTAGTACCCTCTTGACCATTTTATTATTTAGGTATAGAGAAAATCTATCTCTGATTGCAATATGTATAAGTGGAGCTTTTATTCATAATTTAACACAGCTGATAGTTGTTTACTTTTTATTTTTTAGAAATATAAGCATCATGAGTAAATCTATTTTTATATTTATATGGGGTTTTTTATTTATGGGATGTATTTCGGGGCTAATAACAGGATATATATGTGAGAGATTACAAATTAGAAGGGAGAGAAGAAAAGGATGAGAAAATATTTTGGAACGGATGGAATAAGAGGAGAAGCTAATAAAGAGCTTACAGTAGAGCTAGCTTTAAAATTAGGGTATGCATTAGGATATACATTGAAAAAACAATATCCAGATAAGAAAAGAATAAGAGTAATTATGGGATCAGATACAAGAAGATCAGGATATATGTTAAGATCAGCTTTGACAGCGGGTTTAAATTCTATGGGAATCAATATTGATTTTGTGGGAGTAATACCAACACCAGGAGTAGCATATTTAACACAAAAGAGTACAGCAAAGGCTGGAATAATGATATCAGCATCGCATAATCCTGCAAGAGATAACGGAATAAAAATTTTCTGGGAAGATGGATATAAACTTCCAGATGAAGTAGAATTAGAGATAGAAGCACTAATGGATAATGTAGAAGAGATAACAAAAGATCCGATAGCCGGAGATGATGTAGGAAGGTTTACATATGCTGAGGATGAATATTATTTATATAGAGATCATGTGATTTCAACAGTTTCTGGAGATTTTTCAGGAATGAAGATTATCTTAGACGCAGCTAACGGATCAGCATATAGAGTAGCTAAAGAGGTATTTTTAGCTTTAGGAGCAGAGATAGTTATTATAAATGATGCACCGAATGGAAAAAATATAAATGTTAAATGTGGATCAACTCATCCAGAAATACTTTCAAAAGTTGTAATGGGATATGAAGCTGACTTAGGGTTAGCCTACGATGGAGATGCAGATAGATTAATTGCAGTTGATAAAAATGGAAACATAATAGATGGGGATAAAATTATAGCTGTATTGGCTTTAGGAATGAAAACAAGAGGAGAGCTAAAAAACAACCAGGTTGTTACAACAGTAATGAGTAACATGGGGTTTGAGAGTTACCTATCAGATAAAGGAATAAACTTAATAAGAGCAAATGTTGGTGACAGATATGTTCTTGAAAAAATGAAGGAATTAGAAGTTAACATAGGTGGAGAACAATCAGGACATATAATTTTATCTGATTTTGGGACTACGGGAGACGGAGTTTTAACATCTGTAAAGTTGGTTGAGGCTATAAGAGATTCTGGAAAATCATTGGATGAGCTGGTGAAAGAGATTGTAGATTGGCCACAATTATTAATTAATGTAAGAGTTGATAATTCTAAGAAAAATTTATGGAATAAAAATGAAACAATAGTAAAATATATAGAGGAAAAAGAGTTGGAGATGGCTGGACTTGGAAGAGTTTTAGTAAGAACATCAGGAACAGAGCCTATAGTAAGGGTAATGGTAGAAGGAAAAGAGATGTCAACAGTTGAAAGGGTAGCAAAAGAGATAGCAACTGTAGTTGAAAAAGAATTAATTTAGGAGAGAAAATGTATTATAAGAATTTTTCAAAAGTTTATGATAAATTTATGCAACATTGTGATTATGATCAATGGGCAGAATTAGTAAAAGAAAAAATAAAGGAATCTGGAGTTGAAGGAAAAAAACTACTTGATTTGGGATGTGGAACTGGAGAGACATTGATTAGATTAAAAAATGATTTTGAATGTTCAGGGCTAGATTTATCTGTAGATATGCTAACTATTGCAAATAAAAAATTAAAAAATAAGGGTGTTCCATTATTCGTAGCAGATATGAGAGAGTTTGATACAGGTGAAAAATACGATATAATAGTGTCTCTTTTTGATACAGTTAATCATTTGACTTCTTTAGACGATTTAGATGATTTAATGAAATCGATTTACAATGCACTAAATCCTGGAGGAATCTATATATTCGATGTTATAAATAGAGAGTTTATGGATAAGATGTTTCCAGGAGGAGTTTATTATGATGATAGAAAAGATATGACAATAATTTGGGAACACTTTAGAGATGAAGAACTTGATATTGTTGAAGCGGTTTATTTTGTAAAAAATAGAGCGGGACATTATGAAAAACTAAAAGAGTTATATGAAAAAAGAATATTTGAAGAGTTCGAAATTAGAAAAAAAATTGAAAAAAATAATTTAAACTTGTTAAGTATTGGTAAAAATGATAGAATAGCTGGGGAGAGATTTTTTTACGTGGTAAAAAAATAATTTAAACTATCTAAGGAGTGAAAAAACATGATTTTTTTTAATAAAGATTTTATGCATTATTTTTCACTATTGGGGTTTTTAGGATTTTTAATAGTAGGGAATATAGGAGCTTTTATATTGATCTACAAACTAATAGAAAAATATTTTTTTAAAAGCACGCTATTATTTATTTTCTTCATTATAATAGGAGTATTTAGTGCATTTTATAACGCTTATAAGCTAATAATGAAAAAATAGGATTGAGTGATATATGGACGAGTTAAAAAGAATAATAAAACGTGGAATTATAGCGTCAGTAGTAATTCTAATATATGGAGTATTATCAAGAAATGAATATGTCTACATTGGCATGTTTGCAGGAGCAGTTCTATCAGTAATCGGGTTTTATATGATATGTCTTGATGCGAAAGCAAGTTTGGCTTCGAACTCTCCATTTAAAGTTGGAGTGGTAGGATATTTAAAAAGATATTTTTTATACGGGATATTTTTAGCACTGGCTACAAAGTTTTACGGATTTCCAATGTTAGTTAGTGGAGTTATTGGGTTACTAAATATCAAATTGAATATTTTAGCAATAACTTTATTTAACAATATAAAAAAGTTTAAATCTAAGTATTTAAAATAAAATATTGAAAGGAGGCGAAACTAATGAGAATAGGACCAATAGAGTTTATTACCCCACCATTGGTAGAAGGACCTGCAATAATGTTTCACATACCATTACCACACTTCTTACATCAAATTCCGTTTGCAATGGAATATGCTGATGGAAAGTTTGGACTACCAGTTACAATAACTGTAATAAGTACATGGTTTGTAATATTAGTGTTAACACTTCTATTTAAAATGGGAACGAAAAAATTAGAGATGATTCCAGGTAGAGCACAAGTTGCAGCCGAGTCAGTTTATGATTTCGTATACGGTATTATTCATCAAATGTTAGGAGGTTGGACATCAAAGTATTTCTCATTCTTAGGAACACTGTTCTTATTTATTTTAGGATGTAATTTACTTATGTTCGCACCAATTCCTTGGGGAGGTTTTAAAGATGGTGTATTTACTTTAGCACCAGCATTTAGAGCTCCTACAGCGGATCTTAACACAACAGTTGGATTAGCATTATTAACTACAGCTACATTCTTAGGAACAAGCATAAAGCTAAATGGAATATTAGGTTATTTCAAGGGACTACTTGAGCCAATGCCATTTATGTTACCTATTAACTTAGTTGGAGAGTTAGCAAAACCAACAAATATTTCTATACGTTTGTTTGGAAATATGTTTGCGGGAATGGTTATAATGGGGCTTATTTATAAGGCAGCACCAATGGTAATACCAGCACCGTTACATCTATATTTTGATATATTTAGTGGAGTAGTACAAAGTTTTGTATTCTTAATGCTAAGTATGGTATATATTCAAGGTTCATTAGGGGATGCAGAGTGTCCCGATGATAAATAAAAACTAACAAGATTAAATTTTAAAATAACTAGGAGGTAAAGATTATGGATTTAATGTTAGCAAAAACTATAGTATTAGCAGCATCTGCAGTAGGAGCAGGATGTGGAATGATCGCAGGTATAGGACCAGGAGTTGGACAAGGATACGCAGCTGGTAAAGCAGTTGAGGCAGTAGCTAGACAACCAGAAGCAAAAGGAGATATCATCTCTACAATGGTATTAGGACAAGCAGTATCTGAGTCAACAGGTATCTACTCACTAGTAATCGCACTTATCTTATTATACGCTAACCCATTCGTAGGAATGTTAGGGTAATTTTAAAAAAATACATCAAATACTTTTAGGAAGGAGGTAGAAGACTTGGCACCAACAAATATGCCTGCAGTATCGATAGATATTAACATGTTTTGGCAAATAATTAACTTCTTCATTTTAGTGTTTATATTTAATAAATACTTTAAAGCTCCATTAATGAAATTAATGGATACAAGAAAAGAGAAGATTGCAGCTGAGTTCTCAGAAGCTCAAAAGAACAATGAGGAAGCTGTATTGAAAAATAAAGAGGCTCAAAAGATCTTAAAAGATGCTAAAGATGAAGCTACAAAAATACTTCAATTAGCAGAGAAAAAAGCTGATGAGAGAAAAGATGGAATTTTATCAGAAGCAACAGCTCAAAGAGATAAAATGCTTAAATCAGCAGAGCTTGAAATTCAAAAGATGAAACATGCAGCTAAGAAAGAGCTAGAGGTTGAAATGAGCCAACTAGCTGTAACATTAGCTGAGAAGATAATCAAAGAGAATTTAAACTCTAATTTAGAAGCTGCCCTAGCTGACAAATTTATAGATGAGGTAGGGGGAGTAAAATGATAGGAAACCAAATTGGTAAAAGATATGCTGAAGCAATATATGATGTTGCTGTGCAAAAAAATGAGGTTAAATCAGTATATGAAGTTTTAAATTCTGTAATGGAGTTATATAAAACTGATGTTGATTTTAGAAATTTCATAACTCATCCTCTAATTAAAGAGAATGAAAAGAAAGAAACTTTAAAGAAAATTTTCTCAGATTCTAATGACGGATTAGAAATTCTTTTCTATATTTTAGAAAAAGGAAGAATATCACAAATTAGAGAGATTGTAGCAGAGTATGTTAAGTTAGATTATGCAAAGAATCAAATTCTAGATGTAGAAGCTACATTTGCTGCTTCATTAACTGAAGAGCAAAAAGAGAAACTTTCTAAAAATCTTGAAAAGAAAACAGGTAAAAAGATAAAGCTAGTAGTTAATGTAGATAAGTCTCTGATTGGTGGAGGAATTATCAGAATAGGTGACGAAGTAATCGACGGAAGTATCCGTAGACAGCTAGAAACTCTAACACAAAAATAAAACTACTTGTAAAATTAGGAGGTGTAATCAGTTGAAAATCAGACCAGAAGAAGTAAGCAATATAATAAAAACTGAGATCGAGAATTACAAAAAGAGTCTTGATGTCAAAACTTCAGGTTCTGTATTAGAAGTAGGAGACGGTATCGCGAGAATCTACGGATTAAGCAGTGCAAAAGCAGGTGAGCTTTTAGAGTTTCCTAACGGAATAACAGGAATGGTTCTAAACCTAGAAGAGGATAACGTTGGAGCGGTTATACTAGGGGACTATACAAAGATTAAAGAGGGAGACGAGGTTAAAGCTACAGGTAGAATTGCCTCTGTACCAGCTGGAGAATCTTTATTAGGAAGAGTAGTTAATGCTCTTGGAGAGCCAATTGATGGAAAAGGTGAATTAAAAGTTGAGAAATACATGGAGATTGAAAGAAAAGCTTCAGGTATCATCTCAAGAAAGCCAGTATCTGAGCCATTACAAACAGGAATCAAGTCAATCGACGGAATGGTACCTATCGGTAGAGGACAAAGAGAGCTTATTATCGGAGATAGACAAACTGGTAAAACAGCAGTAGCTATTGATGCGATATTAAATCAAAAGAATACAGGAGTAAAATGTATCTACGTTGCAATTGGTCAAAAAAGATCAACTGTTGCACAGATCGTTAAGAGATTAGAAGACGCAGGAGCTATGGAATATACTATAGTTGTTGCTGCAACTGCTTCTGAATCAGCTCCATTACAATACTTAGCACCATACTCAGGAGTAGCTATGGGAGAGTACTTCATGGATAAAGGTGAAGCTGTATTAATAGTTTATGATGATCTTTCTAAGCATGCGGTAGCATACAGAGAAATGTCTCTATTATTAAAAAGACCACCTGGAAGAGAAGCTTACCCAGGAGACGTTTTCTACCTTCACTCAAGATTACTTGAAAGAGCAGCTAAGTTATCAGATGAATTAGGTGGAGGATCAATTACTGCACTACCAATCATCGAAACTCAAGCAGGAGACGTATCGGCATATATTCCAACAAACGTTATCTCGATAACTGATGGACAAATATTCCTAGATGCTCAATTATTCAACTCAGGATTCAGACCAGCTATAAACGCAGGTATATCTGTATCAAGAGTTGGAGGATCAGCTCAAATAAAAGCTATGAAACAAGTTGCTGCAAAAGTTAAGTTAGAATTAGCTCAATACACTGAGTTATTAACATTCGCACAATTTGGATCAGATTTAGATAAAGCTACAAAAGCTCAATTAGAAAGAGGACATAGAATTATGGAAGTTTTAAAACAACCACAATACAGTCCTTATCCAGTTGAAGAGCAAGTTGTATCATTCTATACAGTAATCAATGGATTCTTAGATGAGATTGCTATTGCTGATGTAAGAAGATTTGAAAGAGAATTAATTACAGAAATTAGAAATACAACTACTATATTAGATGAAATTTTAGAAAAGAAGAGCTTAAGTAAAGAGCTTGAAGCTAAAATTGCTGATGCTGTTGTAGCATTCAAAAAGAACTTTAATTAAAGAGAGGTGGGAGCATGGCTGGAACTAGAGAGATAAAAAATAGAATAAAAAGTGTTCAGTCTACTCACCAAATTACAAAGGCCATGGAAATTGTTTCAACTACAAAGTTTAAGAAATTTTCAACAATAGTAGCTCAATCGAAACCATATTCAGAAAGTATCGCTAATATTTTACAAAATATAGCAGCTGGTGTTAAAAGTGAAAGACACCCACTTTTTGATGGTAGAGAAGATGTAAAGAAAGTTGGAGTTATTGTTATGTCATCAGATAGAGGACTAGCAGGAAGCTTCAACAGTAATACATTAAAAGCTTTAGAAAAGTTAATTTCTGAAAATAGTGGAAAAGAGGTCTCTGTAATTGCAGTTGGAAAAAAAGCTAAAGAATACTGTGCAAAAAGAAATTACGATGTTAAAGCTGAATATATCCAATTAATCCCTGAAACTATGTATGACAAAGCGAAAGAGATTAGTGAAAATATTGTAGAGTATTACTATAACAACATTTTTGATGAAGTTTATGTAATATACAATAAATTCGTATCAGCTTTAGTAAGTGATTTAACAGTAAGAAAAATAATTCCTATAGAAAGAGCTGAAGGAAGCGAGAATAAGGCTTATATATTTGAGCCATCTCCAGAAGAGATTTTATCATCTCTACTACCTAAGTATTTAAATATAGAATTATATAAAGCTTTATTAGACAATACTGCTAGTGAGCATTCTGCAAGAAAAAATGCAATGAAAAGTGCAACGGATAACGCTGAAGATATGATAAAGGGATTAACTTTAGAATACAATAGAAGAAGACAAGCTTCGATAACTCAAGAGATATCTGAGATTGTTGGAGGAGCAGCAGCGTTAAATTAAGAATAATGAGGAGGCAATAGTGGAAAACAAAGGTACCCTTACCCAAATAATAGGTCCTGTTGTAGACGTTATGTTCAATGATAGATTGCCTGAGATTTACAACGCTTTAAAAGTTAAAGGTGAAGATGGAAAAGAGTTAGTTCTTGAAGTACAGCAACATCTTGGAAACAACGTTGTAAGAACAGTAGCAATGGACGCTACTGAGGGTCTACAAAGAGGAATGGAAGTAATAGATACAGGAGCAGCTATAACAGTTCCAGTAGGAAAGGCTGTTTTAGGAAGAATCCTAAACGTTTTAGGAGAACCAGTTGATGAAGCTGGTCCAGTAACAACAGAGGAGCATTTACCTATACATAGAGAAGCTCCAAACTTTGATGAGCAAGGAACAGAAGTAGAAATATTCGAAACTGGTATTAAGGTAATTGACCTTCTTGCACCATACATCAAAGGTGGAAAAATAGGTCTGTTTGGAGGAGCTGGAGTAGGAAAGACAGTTCTAATAATGGAGCTTATCAACAACATCGCTAAAGGACATGGAGGATTATCTGTATTCGCGGGTGTTGGAGAAAGAACAAGAGAAGGAAGAGACTTATATGATGAGATGAGAGAGTCAGGAGTTATTGACAAAACATCTCTAGTATATGGACAGATGAATGAGCCGCCTGGAGCAAGATTAAGAGTTGCTCTTACTGGACTAACAGTAGCGGAAAACTTCAGAGATAAAGAAGGACAAGACGTTCTTCTATTCATAGATAACATATTCAGATTTACTCAAGCCGGAGCAGAGGTTTCTGCCCTATTAGGAAGAATACCTTCAGCGGTTGGATACCAACCAACACTTGCTTCAGAAATGGGTAAATTACAAGAGAGAATTACATCTACTAAGTCAGGATCAATAACATCAGTTCAAGCTGTATACGTACCAGCGGATGACCTTACTGACCCTGCTCCAGCGACAACGTTCGCACATTTAGATGCTACAACAGTTCTTTCAAGAAGAATTGCATCTCTAGGAATATATCCTGCAGTTGACCCTCTAGATTCAACTTCAAAAGCTTTAGATCCAGCTATCGTTGGAAATGAGCACTATGCAGTTGCTAGACAAGTTCAAGAAATACTGCAAAGATATAAAGAACTTCAAGATATTATTGCTATCCTAGGAATGGATGAGTTATCTGATGAAGATAAGCAAACAGTTTCTAGAGCAAGAAAAATCGAGAGATTCTTCTCACAACCATTCGCAGTTGCTGAGCAATTTACAGGAATGGAAGGAAAATATGTTCCAGTAAAAGAGACAATAAGAGCTTTCAAAGAGATAATCGAAGGTAAGCACGATGCTCTTCCAGAACAAGCATTCCTTTATGTTGGAACAATTGAGGAGGCAATAGCTAAGGGAAGAGACCTTATGAAGGGAGCTGAGTAATTATGGCAAACTCATTTAAGCTAGAGCTAGTAACTCCATTAAATAAAGTTTTATCTGAAGAGGTAAACTTTGTAATGCTAAGAACTACAGAAGGGGATATGGGTATATTACCTAATCACTCACCTTTTGTTGCTGGTGTAGCAACTGGAGAAATGAAAGTTAGAAACAATGGGCAAGAGAAGTTTTACTATGTATCAGGAGGATTTGTAGAAATCTCTAATAACGTAGTAACTATTTTAGCGGATGAAGCTATGGACGTTAAGGATATAGATTTAGAAGCTGCTAGAAAAGAAGCTCAAATTGCTAAGGAAAAATTAGAAAAGTCTGCTGAGGATATGGATATTGCAAATGTGCAAAAAGCATTAACTCAAGCGTTAACTAAAGTAAAATTAGCAGAAAGAATGTTATAACTAAAATTAAAAACCGATTAGAAATTCTAATCGGTTTTTCTTATATTTATTTTAAAATTAAAAATATTATTTTCAATAGTCAGATTAAAATCAATTTCATGTAATTGAAGGATTTTCTTAACTAAAGAAAGACCTAAACCACTTCCATCAATATTTTCATTTAAAGCATTTTCCCCTCTATGAAAAGGTTCAAATAAATCATTTATATCAATGTTTTTATTTGATAAGATAGTATTTTCAAAAATGATAGAATTATTAGTAAAGTTTATAAGGACTTCACTATTTTCAGGAGAGTACTTCAACATATTTTGAATTAAATTATTCACTGCGATTTTCAAAAGGTTTAAATCTCCAGATATAAATAAATCTGAGATATTTGTATTGATATCAATATTTTTTTCGAATTCCAAATAGTCAAATTGTTCTAAAGCATTTTTGATTAAAGTTTTTAAATTTATTTTTTCTTTAATCAATTTATAATCAGGTGAGTTTATTTTGGATAAAGTTAATAAGCTTTCTGTTAAAGCTCTCATTTCTAAAGATTTATCAAGCATAGTTTTGTAATATTCTTTCTTTTTATTATCAGGAACATTTCCTCTAGAAAGTGCCTGTGAATATAGACAGAGAACTGAAATAGGTGTTTTAAGTTCGTGAGAAGCATTTGAAACAAAAAGTTTTAAATTTTCAATAGATATAGATAACTCTTTTGACATCTCATTTAAACTAGAACTTAACTCTTCTAGTTCATCTCCACTATTTAGAGCTATATTTTTAGGATACTCTAATTTGGCTATTTTTTCAGCACTATTTTTTAAATATGTAATATTTCTATTAATTTTTTTAGAGAAAATAGAAACCAATATACTACTCATAATAAGTGAAAATAAAGATGTGAATATGTTGAAGATAAAGATATCATGAATATGTTCAGCCATAACAGCCATTGAGCTTCGAATACTTAGAAGATAGCGGTTTTCTAAACGCTCATAGTATCGAATAAACATTACACCAGAAGTTCCATCAACCTCTCTAATTTTAAAAGTAGATTCATTAGTTTTCAAAGAGTTATAAATTTTTTTATTACCACTCATATGTGAACGGTTATTTTGTGGAATAATATTTAAATCAATTTTAACTCCGAAACTATCTTCCGCAAAATAGATGTAATTTTCTAATTTGTCTTTATCATTAATAACATTAACTAAACTATTTCTAATTTCAACGATGTTTTGTTTTTTTCTGTAGATATAAAATTTATCTAAGAAAAGAGAATTAAATATAAAACTGGTTATAATTGTTAAAAAAACTACCCCTATAGTCAATAGGAATAGTTTTTTAAAGAAGTTTAGTTTTATTGGAAAATTAATCTGTTTTAAAGACATAACCGACACCCCTTACACTTTTAATATAGAAATCATAGTCTCCAAGTTTTTTTCTTAACCTTTTAATTATAGTATCTACAGCTCTTTCATCACCAAAGAATTCAAATCCCCAAACTTCATTTAGAAGTGTTTCACGGGAGAAGATAATATTTTGATTTCTGAAGAAAAACTCAAGTAGTTGAGCTTCTCTTCTTGGAAGAGTATTTGTTTCTTCAGGTGTTGTGAGTACAAATGTATTGTAATCAAATGTTATATCTCCAATTTTAAAAAATGTATCATTATTTAATTTAAAGATTTTTTTTAGTTTGATAATAAGGAGCTTAGGAGTAAAGGGCTTGGTGATATAATCATCAGCCCCTAACTCAAGTCCTTTTATCTCATCAAATTCATTATCTCTAGCAGTTACCATAATAATAGGAGTTTGAGATAGAGATTTAATCTGCTTACAAATTTCCCATCCATTAAGGCCAGGAAGATTTATATCGAGTAAAATCAAATCAGGCTTTTCTTCATAAAATGAATCGATAGCCAAATCACCTCTATTAACAATTACAGTTCTGAATCCCTCTGCTTCTAAAGCATCAGAAATTATATTAGCTAGAGATTTTTCATCTTCAACAATAAGAACTTTCTTCATAGTGTTATACCTTATCCGTTTTTCTTTTCAAAAATAACATCTATTGAAGTTCCTTCAAATCCGAAAGATTCTCTCAGTTTATTTTCAATATATCTACCGTAAGAGAAGTGAACAAGCTCTGGATAGTTACAGAATAGAACAAATCTAGGTGGTGCAGTAGAGATTTGAGTAGCATAGTTAATCTTAACAACTCTTCCTTTTCTTGTAGGAGGATTATTCATTATAATAGCATCACTGATAACAGTGTTTAATAATCCAGTAGAGATTCTCTTATTGTACTCAGCGAATACAGCTTCAGAGTGCTCTAATATTTTAGTAGTTCTTTGTCCAGTTAAAGCTGAAATGAACTCTACAGGTGCATAAGATAGGAATGGTAATTCTGCAAGAAGCTCCTCTCTCATTTTTTTCATAGTGTCACCTTTTTTATTTTCGATAGTATCCCACTTATTCATAACAATGATAATAGGCTTTTTCTCTTCATAAGCAATCCCAGCGATTCTCTTATCTTGTTCTGTTAATCCTTCGCTTCCATCAAGCATCCAGATACAAACATCTGCTCTTTTTATTGTTTTGATCGCTCTTAAAACAGAGTAGTACTCTAAGCTTTCTTCAACTTTTGATTTTCTTCTGATACCAGCAGTATCGATAAGAACATATTTATTTCCATCAAATTCGATAGCAGTATCTATAGCATCTCTAGTAGTACCAGCGATATCACTAACGATAGTTCTTTCCTCTCCACAAAGTCTATTAACAAGAGATGATTTACCAGCATTTGGTCTTCCAATGATAGCTAATTTTAGTCCCTCTTCTTCTTCGAACTCTTCAACATGCTCATCAATTATATTTACAACTAAATCTAGCATATCTCCTAAGTTAACTTTATGTTCTCCAGAGATAGGGATAAGGTGTTCAAATCCAAGTCCCCAGAAATCATAAATATCATCTTGTTGTGCTTGGAAGTTATCTATCTTATTTACACATAAAACAACTGGTTTTTTCTTTTTTCTTAATAGGTAAGAGATTTCTTCATCTAAAGGATTTAATCCATTTTTCCCATCAACAACGAATAAAATAACGTCAGCTTCGTTCATAGCCACTTCAGCTTGTTGTTTTATTTTAGTCATCATAAAGTCATTATTTCTAGGCTCAAGTCCTCCAGTATCAACTAGAACGAACTCTTTTCCAGCCCACTCAGTCTCTCTATATAATCTGTCTCTTGTAACTCCTGGTTGGTCATCAACGATAGCAACTCTATCCCCAACCAATTTATTAAATAGTGTTGATTTTCCAACATTTGGTCTTCCCACGATTGCAACAATTGGTTTCAATTTTAATACCTCCTAGTTTTATTTGTTTGAGTGATAATATCTTTTTGTTTTTGTTTTTTACCATTATCCTTTTCAACAAATATTTTTTTATCATTGAATGGATTCATCTCAGTATAATACATAAGTGTAGAATAAGTTGATGGAGTAGGAGTAAAAATTTGTACCTGCTCTGGACTTATTTTAAGTTCAGAGGATGCGAATCTTTTTAAATCTAACATATCTTTTTCGTTACACCCTGGATGAGCAGCTATTAAATAGTAAGTTAAGAATTGTTTTTTATCATGCTTTTTATTTAGCTCGTAGAAACGATTTTTAAACTCTTTTAATATGCTTTTTCCTTGTTTACCCATTAGAGAAAGAATTTTATCCTCTGTGTGTTCAGGAGCAATTTTCATCTGTCCTGAAATATGGTCTTTAATAATTTCTTCTAGATATTTATCACCACATCTATTGTCATCTAAAATCATATCATATCTAATTCCAGATGCAATAAATATTTTTTTTATTTTATCGATAGATTTTAATTTTCTTAAAAGATCTATCTGTTTTGAATGATCTAATTTTAAAGCAGGACAAGTTTGTGGATAAAGACATCTTTTATGAGCACAAGCACCATGCTTTAATTTTTTATTACATTCTAAAGCGTACATATTAGCTGTCGGTCCTCCAACATCAGATATATGACCTTTAAATCCTTTTTTACTAGCTAACTCTTTAACCTCTTTAACTATAGAGTCTTCACTTCTAGATATAACAGTTCTTCCTTGGTGAACAGCAATAGCACAGAAGTTACACTCTCCATAGCATCCTCTATGAGTAGTAACAGAATTTCTAATTGTATCTAAGGCTTTTACATGTCCATCTTTTTTGTAATATGGATGAACATCTCTCTCAAATTCTAAACCGTAGATAGCATCCATCTCTTCAGAGGTGAAGTTTTCACAAGGTGGGTTTTGAATGTAATATCTATCAGCATTTTTTTGATAGATTCCTTTGGCTGTGATGGGATCACAGTTGTGGTAGAAAAGTTCAAAAGCTTTTACAAAGTTTTCCTTTTTCTCTAAACACTCTTCATAAGTTGGAAGGGCTAAATAACCCTCTTTAGGTTCTTTAGATATATATCCAAGCCCTCTTATATTTTTCCAATCCTCTTTATTCTGAATGGCTTTAGCTAGAGCTAGCATAGATTTTTCACCCATTCCATAAGAAAGGATATCAGCTTTAGCATCAAAAATAATAGGACGTCTCAGTGAGTTACTCCAATAATCGAAATGTACAACTCTTCTAAGACTAGCCTCTATTCCTCCTAGTACAATTGGAACAGAGCTATTTTTAAAGAAACGACGAATTAGATTTGTATATTGAATCGTAGCCCTATCAGGTCTTCTGTTGTTTTCTCCACCAGGGGTAAAGTCGTCACTTTTTCTTCTTTTTTTAGTGGCAGTATAGTTAGCAACCATAGAGTCAACACAACCAGCAGAAACTGCCCAATATAAATTGGGCGTTCCTAACCTAGTTATATCTTTATCAGAATTGATATCTGGTTGTGCAATAACTCCTACCTTAAAACCGTTTTTAACTAACCACTTACCAATAATAGCAGTACCGTTATACGAGGTATCTAGATATGTATCTCCAGATATTAAAATAATATCTAAAGAATCCCATCCTAATTTTTTAACCTCTTCCATTGTAGTAGGTAGAAACATTTAAAATCACACTCCTTGAGAAGCAGCCATTAAGAAAGGAACCACTTGTTTCTTTCTAGAAACAACACCATCAACCCATGCAGTATTGTTAACTAAAGTAGTGTGGAATCCTCTTTCAACGATAGTAGGCTCTCCAACAACTAGTAACATTGATCCTGCTTTAACGATATCAGTTATAACTAATACAGATAGTTGGTAGTGATGTTTAGAATTAGTATGAGCCATAGCTTTCTCTAAAGCTTCTTGTTGATCAAGAACACCTTTAACATCAACAGTATTAACTTGAGAGATAGCTAATTTGATACCATTCATAGTGAATTCTTTTTGGTCCATAGTTAAAATCTCTTCTGGAGTTTTGTCAGAAAGAGAAGTTCCAGCTATTAACATATCCATACCGTAAGCTTCGAAGTTTTCGATTCCAGAGATAGTAGCTAACTCTTTAACAGCAGCGATATCTTTATCTGTACAAGTAGGTGATTTAAACATAAGCGTATCAGATAAAATAGCACTCATCATTAAACCAGCAATCTCTTTTGGAGGAACTATTCCAGCTTCTTTATACAGATCAAGAATAATTGTACAAGTACATCCAACAGTTTCTGCATTTATTTTTACAGGTTCATTAGTTTCGAAGTTTCCAAATTTATGGTGATCAACCACTTGAACTATTTTTGCATCTCTTAAACCAGCAACAGATTGAGTATCCTCATTGTGGTCAACTAAAATAACATTTTTTCTAGTGAAGTTGATTAAATTTTTAGTTCTAATTGTTCCGTAAACTTCACCGTTTTTATCGATAACAGGGAAGTTAGTTTGTGATGATTCTTTCATAATATCTTTAATATCAGCTAAGTAATCGTCAACAGAGAAAGAGTAGAACTTTTCGTTGTTTAAGATTGATAAAATTGATACTGATTGAGATATTAGAGGAATCGCTTTAAATAGAGATTTGTTTACTCTTAAAATTGGAGTTTTTGAATCTCTTGGAAGGATAACATCATCTTTATCACAGCAAAGAATAATCATCTTTACTCCTAAATCGATTAAATCGTCGATAGAATCTAAAAGAGTTGTAGTAATAACGATATCACCAGCAGCGATATTTCTGTATTCACTAACTCCTTTTAAATTAGCTTCGATTTTCCCAGAAGGATATTTTCCACTGATAACTTCTCCTTCTAAAACTTCTTGTAAGTTTTCGTAAGTTGTATGATAAGCAGCAAAAAGATCTGAGTAATCGATGTTTAAGTAAGCATTAGCTATATCAGAAACATGAATCATTCCTCTTAAGTGATTTTTGCTATTTACAACAGGTAAACTAGAGAAGTTTTCCTCAGTCATTATTTCTAAAGCTCTTCTTAAAGAATCTTTGTGATTGATAGTTTTCTTTTCAACACGAGTAAGGTCTGAAATCTGAGCACTTACTGTTGAAAGTAATTTTGGTGCATCTATATTAAAACTTTTTAAAACAAATTCAGTTTCCTTACTGATGTTTCCTAATCTACAAGCTTGAGCAGATTCTCCTTTTAATTCTTTTAATCTAGCTAGTGATATAGCCGAACAGATTGAATCTGTATCTGGATTTCTGTGTCCAAAAATTAAAGTTGGTTCCATGTAAAATACTCTCCTTTTTCTTAAATAAGTCTATTTATTATTTTATCATTTTTTTGAAAATAGAACAACAAAATCTTTACTTTTCTCATAAAAAAACACAAATAAAAAATGAAATTAGGAGAATATGGAAAATATGTCGTATTTATGATAAAATATAGGAAGAGTTTTAGTTAAAATATACGAGGTGAAGAGATGAAATTAGTTGATACACATTGCCATTTAGATAATGAAAAATTCGATTTAGATAGATTAGAAGTTATAGAAAGAATAAAAGATAAATTAGAATTTTGTGTAAATATAGGATATGATTTAAAAAGTTCAAAAAGAAGTTTAGAATTAGCAAAAGAGTATGATTTTATATATGCAGTTGTAGGTGTCCATCCAATTGATATAGCAGAGTATAATGACGAGCTAGAAAAAGAGCTAGAGGTAATAGCAAAAGATTCTAAAGTTGTTGCTATAGGTGAGATTGGATTGGATTATCATTGGATGACAGAACCAAAAGAGGTTCAGCAAGATAGATTTAGGAAGCAGTTAGAGTTAGCAAAAAGAGTAGGTAAACCTGTTGTTATTCATACAAGAGACGCGATGGAAGATACAGTTAATATTTTAAAAGAGTATCCAGAGATAGAGGGGGTTATTCATTGTTATCCTGGGTCTTTAGAAACTGCAAAGGTTTTAGTAGATAGATTTTACTTAGGAATAGGTGGAACTTTAACTTTTAAAAATGCAAAGAAAACCGTTGAAGTTGTAAGAGATATACCACTAGATAGAATAGTTATAGAGACGGATTGTCCATACTTAACTCCTGAACCTTTTAGAGGAAAAAGAAATGAACCTATTTATGTAGAGCATGTCGCTCAAAAAATTGCTGAAATAAAAGAGATTTCAGTAGAAGAGGTTACAAAAACGACAACAGAGAACGCTAAAAAACTTTATAAAATAGGATAGGTGGCTATGAAGTTTGTAAGAATAGGAAACGATATCGTAGAAATATCTAGAATAGAGAGTGCAATAAGTAAAAAGGGTTTTAAAGAACGTGTTTTTACAGAGAAAGAGATAGAGCAGATTGAAGCAAAAGGTGGAAAAAGTGAAAGCTATGCGGGAAGATTTTCAGCTAAAGAGGCTATCGCAAAAGCTTTGGGAACAGGAGTTAGAGGTTTTAATCTTGTAGATATTGAGATATTGAATAATTCACTGGGAAAGCCTGAAGTAAAACTTTATGGAAATTTGAAAGAAAAAAATGTAAATGTAGAAATATCTATTTCACATTGTAAAGATTATGCAACTGCTGTTGCAATAATAATGGAGAGGGAGGAATAATGAAAGATTTTTATAAAGAGTTAGATAACTTTATAGAAAGTTTAGATAATAAAAAAGATGACTATAAAATACTTTCTTTTGTTGTTGATGAACTTGGATATATTCCTGATGAAGTGATTGATTATGTAGCTAAGAAAATAGATGTATTTTCATTTTCTTTAGATAGTACGATAAGGTTTTATCCAAAACTACAAAAAGCTAGAACGAAATTTTATGTACAGATATGTACAGGAAGAAATTGTAATCAGCCGGGATTAAAAGAGAAAATATCAGAGATTAAAAGTAAGATTAATTTTGTAATAGATGAAAGACATTGCTTGGGAAGATGTTCAAAGGGAAATGCTTTGAAAGTAAATGAAGAATATTATTCATATAAAAGTTTAGATGAGTTAGAAAAGATATTATTAAACTTAAAATAAGTTTTAGGAGGAATTTTAATGGATATTTTAGAATTAAAAAGAGAATACAATCAGTTTAAAAATCAGATTGATGCTATAAGGGGGTCTCTTTGACTTAGATACTAGAAAAGAGAAAATCTCATCTTTAGAGAAAAAAACTTTAGAAGATGGATTTTGGAATGATAAATTAACTAGTGGAAAAATTATAAAAGAGATGAACGAGGAAAAAGATATAGTTAAAGAGTTTGAAACTATAGAAAATATGTTTTTTGATGAAGAGATTTTAATAGATTTTGTAGATTCAGGAGAGGAAGATTTTGTAGAAGAGTTAGAAGAGAAACACTCTAAGCTTATGCAAACGATAGAAAATTTTGATACAAAGATGTTATTAGATGGAGAATATGATGGAAACAACGCTATAGTAACAATTCATTCGGGAGCAGGAGGAACAGAAGCTTGTGACTGGGCAGATATGCTATATAGAATGTATATGAGATGGTTTAATAACAGAGGATACAAAGTAACTGAAATGGATTATATGGCGGGAGATTCTGTAGGGATTAAATCGATAACTCTTTTAGTTGAAGGAACAAGAGCTTACGGGTATTTAAAAGGTGAAAAAGGAGTACATAGACTTGTTAGAATATCACCTTTTGATGCGAATAAGAAAAGACATACATCTTTTGCTTCAGTAGATATAATGCCTGAAGTTGATGAAACGGTTGAGATAACAATAGATCCAGGTGATTTAAGAGTTGACACATATAGAGCATCGGGAGCTGGTGGACAGCACGTAAATATGACAGATTCAGCAGTAAGAATTACTCATATACCTACTGGGGTTGTTGTAACTTGTCAAAGAGAGAGATCACAACTAAGTAATAGAGAAACGGCTATGAAACTTTTAAAATCTAAACTTCTAGAGATCGAGATGAAAAAGAAAGAGGAAGAGTTGAAAAAAATTCAAGGAGAGCAAAGTGATATTGGTTGGGGAAATCAAATAAGATCATATGTATTCCAGCCTTATACAATGGTTAAAGATCATAGAACAGCTGTGGAGTCAGGAAATATTAGAGCCGTTATGGATGGAGATATAGATGACTTCATAAATGGGTATTTAAGATGGTCAAAAAATAAAAACTAGCAAGCTATCTTGAAATTATTGAATATATGGATTATAATATAGGGTACAAATTACAAAAAAGGGAGAGATTATGATGGAAAGAAGAGTAAGAACGAGAATCGCACCTTCTCCAACAGGAGATCCACATGTAGGAACAGCTTACATTGCGTTATTCAACTTAGCTTTTGCTTATAAAAATGGTGGAGACTTTATACTAAGAATAGAGGATACTGACCAAAACAGATATACAGAAGGGTCAGAGCAAATGATATTTGATGCTCTAAAGTGGTTAGGATTAGATTACGCTGAAGGTCCTGATGTTGGTGGACCAACTGGACCATACAGACAATCTGAAAGATTCCACTTATATGGAGAGTATGCACATAAATTAGTTGAGAAGGGAGAAGCTTACCACTGCTTCTGTACTCAAGAGAGACTAGAAAAATTAAGAGAAAGACAAAAGGCTATGGGAAAAGCTCCAGGATATGATGGACACTGTAGATCTCTTTCAAAAGAGGAAATAGATGCTAAATTAGCAGCTAAAGAGGAGTTTGTAATCAGACTTAAAATGCCTTATGAAGGAGAAACAATCATAAAGGATAGATTAAGAGGAGATATCGTTTTTGAAAATAACAAAATCGATGATCAAGTTTTATTAAAAGGAGATGGATTCCCAACTTACCACTTAGCAAACGTTGTTGATGATTACTTAATGAATATCACTCACGTAATAAGAGCTGAAGAGTGGATTGCATCTACACCTAAGCATATCCAACTTTATAAAGCATTTGGATGGCAAGAACCTGAGTTCATACACATGCCTTTACTTAGAAACTCAGATAGAACAAAAATATCTAAGAGAAAGAATCCAGTTTCATTAAACTGGTACAAAGAGGAAGGATACTTAAAAGAGGGTATCGTAAACTTCTTAGGATTAATGGGATACTCATTTGGAGAAAACAAAGAGATATTTACATTACAAGAGTTCAATGAGAACTTTGATATCGATAAGGTATCTTTAGGAGGTCCTGTATTTGACTTAGTTAAATTAGGGTGGGTAAACAACCAACATATGAGAATGAAAGACTTAAAAGAGTTAACTGAGTTAGCTGTTCCATTCTTTAGAAATGCTGGATTAATCGGAGAAGAGTTAACAGAGAAAGAGTTTGAAACACTTTCAAGAATTGTTGATATATTAAGAGAAGGAGCTCAAACAATAAAAGAGATTGTAGCTCAATCAGAAGTATACTTCAAAGATGAGTACACATTACCAGTTGTAACTGAAGAAACAGATAAAAAAGAAGTAAAAGGAATCGAAAGACTTTATACAGTTATTCAAGATGAAGCTGGAAAGAAATCAATTAATTTATTTGAAGAGAAGATTGCAGCTGAATCTGAAGAGATATCAATTGATAGAGCAAAAGAGTTATTAAAAGAAACTCTAGATACAATTGGAGAGGGACCAGGAAAAGTTTACATGCCTTTAAGAGCAGTATTGACTGGACTACCAAAAGGTGCAGACTTATATAACTTAGTTTCTATTATTGGAAGAGACAGAACTTTAGCAAGAATAGAGAGAATGAAAAAATTATACAATATTTAATTTAATTTTTTAGTGGAGTTTCAAGCTCCACTTTTTTTTTAGAAAAAAAAGAAAAAAAGAAATTATGAGTAGTTTATTAAGAAGAACGTTTAGCATCAGAGGAGGACTATGAAGACACATATTTTAATGGGAAAATTATTTTTAGAATCATTTAATATTTTGAAAGAAATTCAAAAAGAAATTCAAAAAGATCTGAAAAGTTTAGAATTTCAAAAAGAGATTGAGGTAGAGTTTAAAAATTTAAATTTTATGGAATCGTTTAAAAAAAACTTTTTTACACTGTTGATGTTATCTATTATGATTGATTGTAAAATATCTAAAAAAAATGTAGTTAAATATGGAAAAATTATTTTATATTTAAGACAGATAGTAACTTCGACAGATAATATAATAGATGATGAGAATAAAGGGATAATTTTTATAGATAGATTAAAAAATAATGTGGTTTCAAATAGTTTAGTGATGTTGTTTTGTCAAAATTTTTTGAGTAAAACATGCTTAGAAATAGATTTTAAGAGTTCTTTAAGTCAAAAAATTCTTAACAAGATATATTTGATTGCAGAAAGCGAAAGTTTAAGAGATAGAAAGCAGTATGAAACATATCCAGACGAAGAGTATGTTCTATCTAGAATTCATAATGGAATTGGGGGGGAGCTTCTAAAGATAAGCCTAGAGGTACCTCTAGAAATTGAAAAGAATAAAAAGTTAGAAGAGTGTGCAAAGGCAATATATGAAATTGGAATGTCTTTACAAGCTTTGGATGATTTTTTGATATTGATGAAGATAAACTAGCTGAAAAAGTAAATTTGTATGAGGCAAAGTTATTGTATTCTGAAGACGTCAAGGAAATTATAGAAGAGAGATATTTAAAAGAAGTTTCGGAAAAAGCATATGAAGGCTTTCATATTCTAGAAAAAAATGGTTATCCAATGAATAGAAAAGAGGCTAAGAGAATATTAAAAAAATTATTTGAATTGAGAGGATTGAAAGAGTATTCTAAAATTTTAGATGAGGAGGACGATTCTAAGAATGGATATGAAAAAGATTATGATAGCCAATTGGCAGAGTATAGAGTATGTGAATATTGAGATAGAGAAATTATTGATACTGATAGGTGAATCTAATAGAGGAAAAACAAGTATTCTAAAGGCATTATCAGCTTTCTTCGGACAGTATGAGATAAAGAAAGAGGACTTTAAAGATAGAACTAGACCGATTGAAATAAGAATTAAATGTTATAAAACTAATAGAGGTTTTTTAACTTTAAAATTATTGAAAAGAGAGAACGAAGAGATAGAATATTACATAGTAGATCACGGAATAGAAACAAAAGTTGATTTAGAAATAATAAGAGCAGAGTATATATCTCTTAGAGGAGCAGTTATCAGTTCAAAAGATAACGGAGTATATGAAGGACTTTTAAGAATAAGAGATATATTTATGGATACTATGGATAGTCAAATAATAAAAGATTTAAATAGTAAATTAGAATATTTAGGGGAGAATAAATTATCCCAGAGTTTACAAAGAAAGATTTTATTTAGTTTTCTAAAAAATATTTTGTATAGTATTGATGAATACGAAACAAAGATAAAGTCAAAACTTTCTGACTTGTTTTTAATATTTGAAGAACCTGAACTTCATTTGAATCCTCAAGAGAGCAGAGAGATGTATTCGTTATTAATAAAACTTTCTAAAATAGGGGTTCAGATAATTTTAGAAACTCACTCAAGTTATTTTGTGGGATTAAAACAGTATAAGTCGATTTGCTTAATAAAGAAGATTAGAGGAGAGATTAAAGTTTTTCAATATACGGGGAAACTTTTAAATGGAGATGAAATTAAGAATTTCAATATGAACTATTGGATAAATCCAGATAGAGGAGAGATGTTTTTTGCTAAAAAGGTTATATTAGTAGAAGGACAAACAGATAAGATAGCGCTTTCTTATTTGGCTAAAAAAATAGGGGTATATAATTATAGTTATTCTATTATAGAGTGTGGAAGTAAAAGTATCATTCCGCAGTTTATAAAGGTTTTGAATGGCTATAAAATACCGTATGTAGCCGTTTATGATAAAGATAATCATAGATGGAGAAATGAAACAGAACTAGATAGTTCAAATCTGAAAAATAAGAAAATAAGAGGAATTGTAAATAGGTTTATTGGAGATTATATAGAGTTCGAAAATGATATAGAAGAGGAGATTTGCCAAGAGGAGAGAGAACGGAAAAATTATAAGAATAAACCATATTATACATTACAAAAAATAAGTGAACTTGATTTTATAATGTCTAAAAAATTAGAAAATAAAATAAGACGCATATATAAATAGAGATAGAAAATTTAAATTTCTATCTCTATTTTAATTTATAGATAAATTAGAAAATAAATGCTCCAGCCAGAGCTGTAGTTAAAAGAATTATAATAGGATTTATCTTATTTAAATACTTTGTTCCTACAAAAACTATAATAAAAATTAAGATTGCTTTTAGACTTTGAGAATAATCATTTACAAAAAATGTAGGTTTAGCTATTATAATTCCAGCAAATGTTATTAAGGCTAAAGTTACTGGTTTAACACCTTTAAAAAAGAACTCTTTTTTAGGGTTGTTTTTAATTTTAGAAAAGATGCTTGCGATAATAATAATAACAATAAAAGAAGGTAAAGCAGACCCGGCAGTTGCAACCAGAGCACCAAGAGTTCCCCCAACTTTATGGCCAACGAAAGTGGCTGTGTTGATTGCTATAGGACCAGGTGTAACCTGTGATATAGCGATGACATCTAAAAATTCGCTTTCAGTTAACCAGCTATACTTAAATACTACTTCTTGCATAAGTGGAAGCATAGCTAATCCACCACCAAAAGAGAACATTCCTATTTTAAAAAATTCGATAAAAAGTATTAAATAAATCATTTTTCACCTCTAATTGTAAAGAATATAATACATCCAACACCAAAAAATAGAATTAAAGTAATAGGTGAGATATTAAAGAAAACTAGCCCTATTAATGAAACTATAAAAACAATATAACTAAAGTAATCAATTAAAGTGTTTTTTGATAGTTTGATAACCGAAGATAAAATAAGTGCAGCAATCCCAGCTCTAAGTCCAATAAAAATCTTCTGCATTGTAGGATTTAAAAAACTTTTAGAGAAGAATGCAGAGATTATAGTTATAACCAAAAGCGATGGAGCTATTACACCCAAAGTAGCAGCAACAGAACCTAAAATCCCAGCTCTTTTTTTTCCTATAAAAGTGGCAGCATTTATAGCAATAGGCCCTGGTGTCATTTGTGAAATTGTAATAATTTCAAGTAATTCATCTTTATCAATCCATTTTTTACCATATATCATCTCTCTTTCAATAAGAGGTATCATAGCGTATCCACCACCGAAAGTAAACATTCCTATTTTAAAGAAAGTAAGAAAAAGTTCTAGCATAAAAATCCTCCTTAAATTGAAATAAAAGCAGAGGTAGTCCTCTGCTTTTATAAAGTTTTATTATACGTTGTACATCTCTTTAATTTTTGCTTGTAATTCATCATCAGAAATATAGTCGTCGTACTCAGTTAACTTATCAATAAGTCCACTTGGAGTGATTTCTATTATTCTGTTTGCAACTGTTTGGATGAACTCGTGGTCATGAGCTCCAAATAGAATTGTTCCTTTAAAGTTAGTTAAAGCTTTGTTTAGAGATGTAATAGACTCAAGGTCTAAATGGTCTGTAGGGTTATCGAAGATTAGAACGTTAGCATTAGTTAACATCATTCTTGATAACATACATCTTACTTTTTCTCCTCCAGAAAGAACCTTAGCTCTTTTTGTAGCTTCTTCTCCAGAGAATAACATTCTTCCTAAGAATCCTCTTACGAATGCATCGTGTTGATCAGGTGAATATTGTCTTAACCAGTCGATTAAGTCAAGGTCACAGTTTTCGAAGAATACAGAGTTATCTTTTGGCATGTAAGCTTGAGTAGTTGTAACACCCCAAGTATAAGTACCGCTATCAGCTTCCATCTCTCCAGCTAAGATAGAGAATAGAGTTGTTTTAACAATATCGTTTTGAGATATGAATACAACTTTATCATTTGTATTGATTGTGAATGATACGTTATCTAAAATCTTAACTCCATCGATAATCTTAGTAAGATTTTCAACTTTAAGAAGGTTGTTTCCAGCCTCTCTTTCAGGTTTAAATTCAACGAATGGATATTTTCTATTAGAGATTTGCATATCTTCAAGTTGTAATTTATCTAATTGCTTCTTTCTAGAAGTAGCTTGCTTAGATTTAGATGCGTTGGCACTGAATCTAGCAATGAATTCTTGAAGTTCTTGTCTCTTTTGTTCTAATTTTTTATTTTTGTTGTTAATTAATGTTTGCATTAATTGGTTTGATTCGTACCAGAAATCATAGTTTCCAACGTACATTTTAACTTTACCATAATCGATATCAGCTATGTGAGTACAAACTTTATTTAAGAAATGTCTATCATGCGATATAACAATAACAGTAGTATCTTCTAGATTCATTAAGAACTCTTCTAACCAAGCAATAGCTTGAATGTCAAGACCGTTTGTAGGCTCGTCTAATAATAGAACATCAGGGTTTCCGAATAAAGCTTGAGCTAATAAAACTTTTACTTTATCAGGCTCGCTAAGTTCTCTCATGTATTTATAATGTAAATCAGCAGTAATTCCAAGACCAGTTAAAAGCATTTCAGCTTCAGTTTCAGCTTCCCAACCATTTAATTCAGCGAATTCACCTTCTAATTCAGCAGCTCTCATACCATCTTCATCAGAGAACTCACTTTTAGCGTATATCTCGTTTCTCTCTTCAATAATTTTCCAAAGTTTAGTATGTCCCATTAAAACAACGTTTATAACTGTATCTTCTTCGTGAGCAAAGTGATCTTGCTTAAGAACAGCCATTCTTTTGTTTTTATCAAAGATTACATCTCCTTCAGTAGGATCTAAATCTCCTGAAAGTATTTTAACAAATGTTGATTTTCCGGCACCGTTTGCACCAATAAGTCCATAACAGTTTCCAGGAGTAAATTTAACACTTACATCCTCGAAAAGTTTTCTACCAGAGAATCTCATACTTAGATTGCTAGTTGCTATCATTTTAAAAAATTCCTCCTAAATATTTATAATATAAATTTTATTTTTAAACACGTATCTTAATTATTATACCATGAATTTTAATAATAACAAACATAATATATTTTCTTTTTTTTTAAATTATGTTAAAATATTCTATACAATAAAAGAAGAAAGAGAGGAAGAATAGTGAATTTATTTACTCCTTTGAATATAAGAAATAAAAAACTTAAAAATAGAGTAGTTTTACCACCATTAGTTAGATTTTCTATGGTAGAAAAAGATGGATATGTAACAGAGGGTTTATTAGATTGGTATAAAGATGTTGCAGAGGGTGGAACAGGATTAATTATAGTTGAAGCTAGTTGTGTTGCAGAAGATGGAAAGTTAAGAGATAACCAAATAGGGATTTGGAGTGATGATTTTATAGAAGGATTATCAAAAGTTGCAGATATCGGGAAGCAATACGATGTTCCAATGTTGATTCAGATTCATCATGCGGGATTTAAAGAGGAAGTTGCAACTGTATCTGAAGAAACTTTAGATAAAATTTTAGAACAGTTTGTAGAAGCCTTTAAAAGAGCTAAAAAAGCCGGGTTTGATGGAATAGAGATACATGGTGCACATACATATCTTTTATCTCAACTTAATTCAAGACTTTGGAACGTTAGAAATGATAAATATGGTGGAAGTTTTGAAAAAAGAATGTTTTTCACAAAAGAGTTAATAGAAAGAACAAGAGAGCTTTTTGATGAAGATTTTATATTGGGTTATAGAATGGGTGGAAATGAACCTACATTAGAAGATGGAATAGAGATAGCTAAATATTTGGAAAAAATTGGAGTGGATGTTATCCATGTTTCTTCGGGAGTTCCAGATCCAGAAAAGAAACAACTCGTTAAAGTTGATATACCGGAAGATTTTGAATTTGACTGGGTAGTTTATTTAGGAGTAGAAATAAAAAAGCATGTAAATGTACCAGTTATAGGTGTAAGAAATATAAAAACTGAAGAACAAGCAAGTACTTTGATTGAAAGTGGAATGTTAGATTTAGTAGCAATAGGTAGAGGAATGATTGCAAGACCAAATTGGGTTCAATTTGCTAAAAAAGAGTATTTTAAAAGAACAGGAAAAATGGTGGACTAATGGAGATAAAAAGTTTAGATATTTTCTGTGAGATAATTGATAACTTTGGTGATATAGGTGTTGTTTATAGAGTTGCGAAAGAGTTCAAAAGTATATATAATGAAAACATAGAGATTAGAGTTTTTTTAAATCGATTGGATGAGTTTTTACCTTTAAACAAAAGAGCTAAAAATGTTGGTTATCAAAAGATAGATGGAATAGAGTATATAACTAATGAATATTTAGCTAAAAATATATGTACATTTTCTCCTGCAAATGTTATAATAGAGGCCTTTGGATGTAATATTTTAGAGGGATATTTGAATAAAGCTAAAGATGAATCATCTTTACTTATAAATCTAGAATATTTATCTGGAGAAAGCTGGATAGAGGAAGTTCATTTGATGGAGTCGCCTATTGGAGCAAAAAAGTTGAGAAAATATTTCTTTATGCCTGGCTTTAAAGAGAATACAGGTGGAGTTATAGTGGATAAGTTATTTTTAAATAGAAAGTTAGAGGTACAAAATAATAAGAGTATCTATATAGAAAAATACTTACCAGATTTAAGTGATAGAGATTATTTTATAGGAACTATATTTAGTTATGAAAAAAACTTTTTACCTCTTTTAAATGTCTTATTAAAAAATGGTAAAAATAATTGTCTACTGGTATTAGGACAAAAATCTCAAGATAGTATAAAAATAATTTTAGAAAAATTAGATTTTGTTGAAGTATCAAAAGACAGTTATGAAATGGGAAATTTAAAAATTAAATTTATGCCTTTTTTAGAGCAGGAAGAGTATGAAGAGTTAATAAACGTTGTTGATTATAATTTTGTAAGAGGAGAAGATTCTTTTGTAAGAGCACTTCTTACAGGAAAGCCATTTATGTGGCATATCTATTTACAAGAAGAGATGGCGCATATGGATAAAATAGATGGTTTTATAGAAAGATATAAAGAAGTTTTAGAGGAATTTAATTTAGAAATTCCTTTAAATATACAGACAAAGCTATTAAGAGATTATAATTTAAGAGATAGTAACTCTTTAGAGCTAGGTAGAGAGAATTATGAGGAATTCTTTAAAGAGTTTGAACAGATTTCTCAACTGACTAAAGCTTATTCAGAGTATATCGAACTAAAGTGTAATCTTATAGATAAATTAAATAGATTTATTTTAAAATATTAGGAGGTTCAATTATGAAAACTGCTCAAGAACTAAGAGCTGGAAGTACAGTAAAGATTGGAAACGATCCTTACGTAATTCTAAAAGCAGAGTACAACAAATCAGGAAGAAACGCTGCTGTGATGAAGTACAAGATGAAAAACTTATTAAACGGAAACATATCTGACGCTATATACAAAGCTGACGATAAAATGGACGATATCAGACTTGATAAAGTTAAAGCTGTTTACTCATACAACGATGGAGATTTCTATGTATTCTCTAACCCAGAAACTTGGGATCAAATCGAATTAAAAGATGAGGATTTAGGAGACGCTTTAAATTACTTAGAAGAAGCAATGGAATTAGAAGTAGTTTACTATGAGTCAACTCCAGTTGCAGTAGAGTTACCTACTTTCGTTGAAAGACAAGTAACTTATACTGAGCCAGGATTAAGAGGAGATACTTCAGGAAAAGTAATGAAACCTGCTAAAATAAACACAGGATTCGAAATTCAAGTTCCTTTATTCGTTGAGCAAGATGAGTGGATTAAAATTGATACAAGATCAAACGAATACGTTGAAAGAATCAAAAGATAGTAAATTAAAAAACTGAGGCTAGCCTCAGTTTTTTTTATTTCATTATTTTTACAAAAAATAAAAAGAGTCACAAGGGATAACAGGAGTAATCTTATACCCGCATTAAATACCTTAGTGCTGCTTCCTTCCAGATCTGACACGGTTCGATACTAATACGCCATAAGGCTCCTGTCACCACACTTGTGACATTTGTAATTATACCATTAAAAAATAAAAAATACAAGTGAAAATATTAAAAAATATTTTTAAAGAAATTTTTCACCTTATTTTTCTTTTCTTCAAAACTATTTTTATATTGATTTTTTAATTGATTTTCTAAAAAATCATTGAATGTAACTCGATTGTTAATTAAGGTTCTTCTGATTTCCTCAGGTAATGTAGTTTTTATGTTTATAAAATTTGTATTAGTTGAAAAGTTATTGTAAACTTTCAAATTATACTCTTTTGTTTCAGTTAATCGGATAAATTCATTTAAAATATTTTTCTTGAAGTTATCTAAACTATTTGAATTTTGAATAGTACTTTTATTTATTTGTATATGACTGATTTCTGTTGTACCATCGATTTTAATAATTTCTCCATTTATATTGATTATCTGCTCACTGTTTATATTTCCATCAGATAAATAAGTGTTAATATTATTAAATGAGGTAGCTTTAAAATTATTTAACTTCATATAAATGTTTCCAGAAAGGGTATTACTATTTAAATCTCCATAGATTTTCCCTTCACCATTACCATTAATCTCTGAAAGAGTTATATTGATCGGAAGCAAAGTGTTTTTAGAAAAATCAGTGTTGAAATTTTTAAAGTTTCCCAAAAACTTTATATTGTTATTAGAGCCTGAAAACGATATATTTTTAATTAGGATATTATTTTCATTATTTTTTATTTTTATTTTATAAATAAATTCTTTAGAATTTTTAGAAAAAGAGTTTATTCTATTTTTCAGATGTGAATTTATTTCAGTTTGAAGAATAATATCGATAAAATCTGCATTTTTTATAAGAAAATTAGTTAAATTATTTGACATATTTTTAGAAAAATTTTCTTTATTTAAAGCTGAATTAAAAATATTTGAAAGTCCGCCATCATTTTTAATTTGTTTATCAATCTCGTTTAAAAATTGAGATGTTTTTTCATTTTTAATCTCTGATTTAGCAGAAATATTGTGTTCAGGAAATTTAGTTGTGATAGTTTCATCTTTTGAATTCGTAGATGAAGAAACTTCAGATTGGTTAATGAAAATAATATCTTTAATATCGATTGATTCTATTGTAAAATTTTTTTTATCTTTCAAAAATTCCTTGAAGCTCATCTCTGTGTAAAGATGAGTTATCTGTATTTTATCTTTTTCAAAAATGGTATTCTCTAATTTAAATGAGTTGCTAAGAATATTTAAATTAGCTTTTTTTATAGTAACATTTTGTTTTAGTGATTTAGAAAGTTCTTTTTCTAAAATCCTTTTAAAGTAGATATTTTTTCCAATCGAGCCTAAGATAACTGAAGCTATGATTGCTAAAAAAAATATTTTTGTTTTATTTTTCATAAAATCCTCCAAAAAAATAAAGGCAAGAAATAGAATTCTTGCCTTTAAAATCTGATTAATTATTTTAAAAATTAAAGTGCTAATCCACCACTAACTTCAATAGTTTGTCCAGTGATATAAGCTGATTCGTCACTTGCAAGGAATAATACAGCATTAGCGATATCTTCAGGCATTCCTAATTTCCCTAAAGCAGTTCTCTCAAGCATTCCATTGATTACATCTTCAGGTAGTACATCAGTCATAGGAGTAGCAATGAATCCAGGTGCAACACAGTTAGCTCTGATTTGAGCACCTTTTCTAGCTAATTCTTTAGACCAAGTTTTAGTCATAGCAATAACTCCACCTTTAGTTGCTGAGTAGTTTGCTTGTCCAATGTTTCCGTATAATCCAACTACAGATGATATAGTTATGATTGAACCTTTTTTATTTTTAGTCATTAAAGGTGCAATAGCTTGAGTAACATTGAAAACACCTTTTAAGTTAACACTGATAACAGCATCCCAAGCATCTTCGCTCATTCTAACAAAAGGAGCATCCTTAGTTATTCCAGCATTGTTAACTAGGATATCAACTCTTCCAAATTCCTCTTTTATTTTTTTTACTAATTCTTTAATAGCATCTCTATCAGTTACATTTAAAATTTCGTGTCTAACGTTTGCTTGCTCGAAAGTTGCTTCTCCCATATCACAAGAGATAACTAATTCAGCACCTTCAGAAGCTAATTTTTCAACTATAGTTCTTCCAATTCCTCTAGCTCCACCAGTTACTAAAGCAATTTTTCCTTCTATTCTATTCATAAGATCCTCCTATAAAATACATGTGTCATTTAATAGTATAATTATTTAAAAAAAATGTCAATGATTTCCTAAAAAAATTAATGAGATGTTCCCATTTTGAATAGGTCTTCATTTAATTTATCTGCTTGTTTACTAGGTAGTAGTAAAACAAGAACATCCCCTGCTAAAATTTGAGAACTTCCTTTAGGTATATACTCAACTTCAGCTCTTCTAATAGCAACGACTAGAGTATGTTTTGGCCAGTTGATATCTTTTATCAATTTGTTTTCAAAATCTGAATCAGCAGAAACTGGAATACAGATAAGTGTTTTATCTAGATGTTCGTGACGGTCCTCTTCAAGATCATCGTTTAGCTTTTTCTTAGGCATTCTATCATAAAGAATCTCATATATAGGTTCAAGTTTTAAAATATCAGTTATATAATAGGCTACGATAGATATAGTAGCAATAGCTAAGAGATGATCAAAGCTTCCAGTCATTTCTAGAATCAAAATTGTTCCGGTTATGGGTGCTCTAACTACAGCAACAAAGAAACCAGCCATACCTAAAATCATATAATGGACAATAAAGTCATTTCCAACACCAAAGTTACTAATAAGTATAAGAGCGTATATTTTTCCTAAAATAGCCCCTAAAACAAGCATTGGTAAAAAAATTCCACCTTGGAAACCAGTAGCGTATGATATTGTTGTGAAAAAAAGTTTAGCTAATAGAACAAATATTAAAAATATGATTGTTTGATTTAAATGTGGTAGTTCTTCAACTAAATGATGTCCACCACCTGTTATATCAGGCATAATAAAACATATTATAAATGATAATGTCATTACAAATGATATTTTAAAAGCTCGAGATAATTTTACTCCTTTAAAAATATCTTGAGTTTTAATTAATGAAAAAGTAAAAAACTTTCCACAAAACGCAAGGATAACTCCAAAAATTATAAAAAATAAAAATTGAAGATATGGATTTATATTTGTAGGATATTTAGTATATAAATCAAAAGATGGATTCATATCAAAAATTCTTCTAGCCATAAAGTTTGAACAGATACTAGCTAAGAAAGTACAAATGATTAGTTTAGATGAGAAGAAACGATGAAGTTCTTCCATACTAAAAATAACTCCTGATAATGGAGCTCCAAAAGCTCCGGCCAATCCAGCACTTGATCCCGCAGTCACTAAGTATTTTTCATCAGTATAATCTCTTTTGAAAATTTTAGTGACACCATATCCGATATATGATCCTAATTGTACAGAAGGTCCTTCTCTACCAAGAGATAAACCAGCTCCAATTCCTAATAAACCTCCAAAGAATTTTACAAGCAGTTCTTTAAACCAAAATAGATAATCTAATTTTCTTAAAATTAGAGCTTTCACTTGAGGAATACCACTTCCTCCAGTTGTAGGAAATTTTCTAGATATGTAATCTACGAAAAGTCCTATTGCGATAAAAATACCCCAAATAAAAATAAGTTTTATTGGATTGGTTAACAGTTCTTTATTAAGATATTGACTTCTAAGATGTTCTGCAAAAGATAGTCCATATCTATAAACTGAAACAGTTATTCCAGTTGTAATACCGACTAGTATTGAAAGACCATACAATCCCTTATTTCCTTTTTGGAGAAGTTCAACATGATTTTGAATATTTCTTTTTTCAATCATAAAATCTCCTTGAGAATGTGTTATATTACTCGGGAATAGTAACATAAAAGATATAAAAAGTAAAGTAGAATCAAACAAAAGGGAAAGCTTGCGTTATATGAAAGGATAGGGTAGAATATAGTGTAAGAGAATAGTTTAAATTTAATGAGGTGATTGATTATGAGATTTAAAAAAATGCAAGGTGCAGGCAATGATTTTATACTATTAGATGGGATAAGAAATACTTATGAAGACTATTCAAAAATAGCTAAAAAGCTTTGTGATAGACGTTATGGTATTGGTGGCGATGGATTAATGGTAGCAGAGAAGAGTGAAATTGCAGATATAAAAATGGTGTACTATAATTCAGATGGGTCAAAAGGTGAAATGTGTGGAAATGGAATTAGATGTTTTTCGAAATTTGTATATGAAGAGAAACTTGTAGATACTGATGAGATAAAAATAGAAACGGGTGATGGAGTAAAAACATCATATTTAAAAATAGAAAAAGATATTGTCAAAGAGGTTACTATTTACATGGGAAAAGCAAGAATGACTCCAAAAGAGATTCCTGTTGATTCAAATTCTAAAAATATATTAAGAGAGATAATTAGTGTAGGTGGAGAAGAGTTTGAATACTCAGCAGTGCTGATAGGAGTTCCACATGCAGTTATAATAAAAGATAATTTAGAGAGAGTTGATGTAAATAAAGTTGGAGAAGAGATGGAAAAACATAAAGTATTTCCAAAGAGAATTAATGTAAACTTCATAGAGATTTTAGATAAAAAAAGATTAAAAATAAAAACGTGGGAGAGAGGTGCTGGAAGAACACTAGCGTGTGGAACGGGTTCTTGTTCAGGAGCGTATATAGCCAATTTGTTAGATTTGGTAGATGAAGAGGTTATGGTAGAAACAGAGGGTGGAGTGTTAAAAATTAAGATAGATGGAGAAGATATCTTTATGACAGGAGCAGCAGAGACCACATTTAAAGGAGAGATAGAATGGGAATAGCAGAAAAAATTGTATTTATAATATTTTTGATTTTAATAAGTGCCTTTTTCTCAATGGCAGAGATATCATTAGCAGGAGCTAGAAAAATAAAGTTGCAACTTCTAGTTGATGAGGGAAATTTTAATGCGAAAAAAGTAATAGATTTACAAAGTAATCCGGGGAATTTTTTTACTACAGTTCAAATAGGGTTAAATATTGTAGCGATATTAGCCGGGATAATAGGAGATGGTATTTTATCACCTATTTTAAATAAATATATTTCAAATCCAACAGTTGCATTTTTAATATCATTTGCTTTTGTAACAGGTGCATTTGTTGAATTTGCAGATTTGATTCCTAAAAGATTAGCGATGGTTTATCCTGAAAAGATAGCGGTAACTTTGGTGAATCCAATGAGTTTAACAATAAAATTATTAACACCTATTGTATGGGTTTTTAATGGAGTCGCAAATATGGTATTTAAAATTTTTGATACACCTATTTCAAGAGATGAATTGATAACTCATGATGATATATTTGCACTAGTAGATGCTGGAGCGGAAGCAGGAGTTGTTCATACAAAAGAACATCACTTGATAGAGAACGTTTTTGAGTTAGAGCAAAGATGGGTGTCATCAGCAATGACAACAAGAGATGAGATAGTTTATTTTACATTAGAAGAGACAGAAGAAAGTATAAAGCAAAAGATTGCAGAGTATCCTCATTCAAAGTTTTTGGTTTGTGAGAGTGATATCGATTCTATTTATGGTTATGTTGGATCAAAAGATATTCTTCCAAGAATTTTAAAAGGAGAATCAAGTGGCCTTCAAAATATAAAAGAGATTACAAATAGAAATATTTTGATTATACCAAATACTTTAACTTTATCTGAAATGTTAGATAGATTTAATGAAGCTAGAGAAGATTTCGCGGTGATTTTAAATGAGTATGCTCATGTTGTTGGAGTGATAACTTTAAATGATGTTGTATCTACTTTGATGGGAGATGTTGTATATCCGATGCAAGAGGAGTATATAATAAAAAGAGGCGATGGTTCTTGGTTGATAGATGGTGTTACGGCAATAGAAGATGTTAAAAAAGTTTTAGAGATAGAATCATTCCCAGAAGAGGATAGTTATGAAACTATAGCAGGATTTATGATGTATATGCTAAAAAGTATCCCTAAAAAGGGAGCACATATAGAATATAATGGATATAGTTTTGAAGTTGTAGATGTAGATAATTTTAAAATAGATCAGTTGTTAGTAATAAAAGAAGATAAAGAATTAAAAGAAAGTATTGATGAATAATAAAAAAAGTGACCTTAAATTTTAAGGCCACTTTTTTTATTATCTAGTTATATTTTGTTCTTTAGCTATTCTTTTAACCTCATCAGCTACAACTGTAGCAACTCTAGGGTCAAAAGCATTAGGAATAACATATTCAGAAGTTAGTTCCTCTTCAGAAACAAGCTTAGCAATTCCAACAGCAGCAGCAATCTTCATCTCTTCTGTTATTTTTTTAGCTTTAGCATCTAAAGCTCCTCTGAAGATTCCAGGGAAAGCTAAAACGTTATTAACTTGATTAGGATAATCAGATCTTCCTGTACCAACTATTCTAGCACCTCCAGCAATTGCATCTTCGGGCATGATTTCAGGATTTGGATTAGCCATAGCAAAAACTATAGAATCTTTGTTCATAGTTTTAACCATCTCAATTGAAAGAATATTAGCCGCAGAAACTCCAATAAATACATCTCTACCCTCAACTGCTTCCTTTAAACTTCCTTTGATGTTATTAGGATTTGTAATATCAGCAATTTCTGATTTTAAGAAGTTGTATTGAGCTTTATTATCTCTAGTTATTATACCATCAATATCATTAACAACGATATCTTTGGCACCCATTTTGATAAGAAGCTTGATAATAGAACTTCCAGCAGCTCCAGCACCACTAACAACAAATTTAGCAGTTTCAAATGATTTGTTAACTAACTTGAAAGAGTTGATAAGAGCAGCAACAACAACAATTGCAGTTCCATGTTGATCATCGTGGAAAACAGGGATATTTAGTTCCTCTTTAAGTCTAGTTTCAATCTCTACACATCTAGGAGCAGAGATATCTTCAAGATTTATTCCACCAAATCCAGGAGCTATAAGTTTAACTGCCTTTATAATCTCCTCTGTATCTTGAGTATCTAAACATATTGGGAAAGCATCTACTCCAGCGAATTGTTTAAAGAGAATAGCTTTTCCCTCCATAACAGGAAGCGCAGCCTCAGGACCGATATTTCCTAAACCTAAAACAGCAGAACCATCAGTTACAACAGCAACCATATTTCCTTTTGATGTGTATTTATAAACATTCTCTACATCTTCTTTAATTGCCATACAAGGTGCTGCAACTCCTGGAGAATAAGCAAGACTTAACTCCTCTTTATTTGTGACAGCCACCTTTGAAATCACTTCGATTTTTCCTAAGTGAGCTTCATGTAATTCTAAAGATTTTTCAAAAACTGTAGACATAAAAATTACCCCTTTAATTAAATTTATTTTATTATTTATTTTGAGCTATTTCTAGCAATTTCGTATAAATCATTTCCTTCCGTATCGTTTATAACAATAGCGGGGAAATCAACAACCTCAAGTTTTCTAATAGCTTCGGCACCTAAATCTTCATAAGCGATAATTTCACTGCTTTTAACAGATTTAGCTATAAGAGCAGCAGCACCACCAACTGCAGCAAAATAGATAGCACTATTTTTAACAATGGAATCTCTAACTTTTTGGTCTCTAGCACCTTTTCCAATCATTCCTTTAAGACCTTGGTCTAAAATTTCAGGAGAGTAAGAATCCATTCTATAACTAGTAGTAGGTCCACAGCTTCCAATTGGTTGACCAGGTTTTGCTGGAGTAGGACCAGCATAATATATTATTTGACCTTTCACATCGAAAGGTAACTCTTTACCTTCTTCTAGAAGTTTAACTAGTCTAGCATGTGCAGCATCTCTAGCAGTATATATAGTTCCTGTAATAGAAACGGCATCACCAGATTTTAATTTTATAATATCTTCATCTCTTAGTGGAGTAGTTAGTTTAATCATAATGTAACCTCCTTGTGTCTAGCGGCATGACAGTTCAAATTAACAGCAACAGGTAAAGAAGCGAAGTGGCAAGCTTGAGTTTCAACTTTGACAGCTAATGCTGTAGTTTTTCCACCAAGACCTTGAGGGCCAACATTTGTATTGTTAATTAATTCTAAAAGTTCTGCTTCTAAAGCGCCAGCAATTGGATCAGGATTAATATCGTCAATCTCTCTTAAAAGTGCTTCTTTAGCTAGTTCAGCACATCTTTCAAAGTTTCCACCGATTCCAACACCAACAATGATAGGGGGACAAGGATTTCCACCAGCATTTTTGATACTATCTACTACGAATTTTTTAATACCTTCAACTCCATCAGCTGGCTTGAACATTTTTAAGGTACTCATATTTTCAGAGCCTCCACCTTTAGGGGCAACTACTATTTTAACTTTATCTGAACCAGGGATAAGCTTAGTGTGAATAACTGCAGGAGTATTATCCTGAGTATTTATTCTGTCAAGAGGATGTTTTATAACAGATTTTCTTAAATATCCATCTTTATATCCTTTAGCAACTCCAGCGTTTACAGCAGAGTAGATATCCCCATTAATTTTTACTTCTGTTCCAATTTCTAAAAATACAACAACGAGACCAGTATCCTGACACATAGGAACATTATCCTTAGCAGCAATCTCATCATTCTCGATGATTTGGCTTAAAATCACCTTACCTAATTCACTTGTTTCTGTAGTTTGACATTCTTTAATCTTGTTTAGAACGTCATTTCCAATGAAGTAGTTGGCTTCAATACAAAGTCTAGCCACCTCATTAGTAACTAAATCTAAATCTAGTACCTTCATTTTTTCCTCCTTAATTTCTGTGTATGCTTTTTGTCTATAAAATTAAAGAAAGGCACCATCTTTATTAAAAACAACAAAGAGGTACCTTCTTAAAAAAATTACTTTTTGATTTTAACTCTCATTAAAAGGTCTCCTATTTTAACATCCCCAGAAGCAACAACTTCTAATGCTTCAACTTGGTCCATGTTAGCGATAATAACAGGAGTTTTAGTTGATTTAGCATTTTCTTTAATATAAGCTAAATCGTATTTAATAAGTTCATCTTTAACCTCTACAGTTGATCCAGGTTCAGCGACTCTAGTGAATCCTTCTCCGTTTAATTTTACTGTGTCAATACCAAAGTGAACAATTAACTCAAGTCCGTTAGAAACTTCAAAACTAACTGCGTGGTTAGTAGCGAAAATATCAATTTCACCAGCTACAGGTGAGCATATAGCTCCCTCAGTAGGGTCGATTCCACATCCGTCTCCAATCATTTTTTGAGAGAAAGCGTCATCTGGTATTTCGCTTAAAGGAATAACTTTTCCGTTTAATGGTGAGTAAATATTGAACCACTCATCCTCTTTTTTCTTTTTAAAGAAATCAAATAATCCCATAGTCAAATCTCCTTTCAAATTAAATGCGAAACATATGTAGTATTATTTCACATTTAGTTCATTAAATCAATAATATTTTTAAAGAAAAGCATACAAAGAATAAAAGAAAACTCTATGTACTATAAATAAATTATATCATAAGTATTAAATATTTTCCTAGAAAATTATTTATATTTTTTTGAACAATAAAAAAAACTTATGTGTTGATTAATTACATTAATAGTCGTTTACTTAAAAGAGTGAATGGAAATTAAATAAAACTTGACAAATTTAAAATAAAACTTTAATATTGAAGTAAAGTTATATTTTGAACCATATATACTTCGAATACGGCGAAGAGTTTCTACGAGCTACCTTAAATAGCTTTCTATGGGTCAAAACTTAGATTTTTTATTTAAGTTTTTTTGACCTGTTTACACAGGTTTTTTTTATTTTCAGAGTAAATAATAATAAAAATATTTAAAATAAAATTTAGGAGGGAAACATGGAAAGATTGTTTCAATTAAAGGAACACGGAACAACAGTAAGACAGGAGATAATAGCAGGGGTTACAACATTTTTAACAATGGCGTATATTATATTTGTTAATCCGTCAATCTTATCGATGACTGGAATGGATAAAGGAGCTTTAATAACTGTAACATGTTTAGCATCAGCAATAGGAACTGCGATAACAGCTTTTTGGGTTAACGCTCCATTAGCAATGGCACCAGGAATGGGATTAAATGCATTCTTTACTTTTACATTGGTTTTAGGAAACGGAGCGACTTGGGAGCAAGCTCTAGGAGTGGTATTTATATCTGGGGTTATATTCTTAGCATTAACATTCTCAGGATTAAGAGAGAAAATAATTGATGCAATACCAGCAGAGTTAAGATTAGCTGTTGGTGCAGGAATAGGGTTGTTTATAGCGTTTTTAGGAATGCAAGGAATGGGACTTATAGTAAGTAATCCAGCAACAATTGTAGCCTTAGGAAAATTTAATTTAAATGTAGTTTTAGGATTGGTTGGATTTGCAATCATGGGATTATTAGAGATGAAAAAAGTAAAAGGTGGAATATTAATAGGAATTGTTACAACAACAGTTCTAGGAATAATATTTGGAGCGGTAGAACTACCTTCTCAAATAATTTCAATGCCACCGAGTCCAGCACCAATAGCTTTAAAGTTAGATGTTTTAGGAGCAATAAAACCGATATTCTTAGGATCGATATTCTCATTCATGTTTGTTGATTTATTTGATTCTTTAGGAACAATAATGGCTTGTGCTCACGAAGCAGAAATGATAGATGAAAAGGGTAAAATAAAGAATGTAAGCAAAATATTAGAAGCTGATGCGATAGCAACAGTAATTGGATCACTTTTAGGAACATCAACGACAACAACGTTCGTAGAATCTGCATCTGGAATAGCGGTAGGAGGAAGAACAGGTCTTACAGCACTAACAACAGCGATATTGTTTGCGGTATCATTATTCTTCTCACCAATCATTGGGGTAGTACCTGCATTTGCAACAGCACCAGCGCTTATATTAGTTGGAGTATATATGTTTAAAAATCTATTAGATATTGATTTCCATAATATAGAAGTAGCAATTCCATGTTTCTTAATAATAATAATGATGCCGTTGACTTATAGTATTTCAATTGGAATATCATTTGGATTTATATCTTACATAGTAGTTTCAGTATTTAGTGGAAAAGTTACAAATATAAAACCAATTATGTGGATAATTGGATTCTTCTCAGTTGTAGAATTAATGTTTAAATAATAAAAAAAGGAGTTTATCTTGAGTGATAAACTCCTTTTCTATTTAAGCTCTATTTTCTAAATTAATATTTTGCTCGTTTTTAAAAATCATACTTCCAAAGAAAGTTATTAAAGATGGCATAATCCATGGGAATCCAGCTTTAGCTAAAGGAATGAAGTTTAAATCAATTTTAAAAGTTTCTGCAATACTGATAATAAGCGTTACAGTTACGACAGCTTTGAACGTAAAGTGATTTTTAACTCCTAAAATATTTAATAAAATAAGCACGATAGTTACAGGATATAGTATAACTAGAACAGGAACAGATAAACTAATAATGTAGTCCAATCCAGCAACAGAGAGTATGGTAGAGAAAATACACATACCTATAGCTATTTTTTTATATGAAATTTTAGTTAATTTTGAGAACCAATCACTAGCGAGAGCAACTAATCCAACAGAAGTAGTAAGACATGCAGCAGCAACGCAAATTCCAAAAGCGATTTTTCCAACATCTCCTAAAGTAAGCTGAGCAAGAGTCAGTGTTGTTTGCGCAGTAGTTAATCCCTTGATACTACTAATCTGTGCACCTAAATATATTAAACTTAAATAAATAAAACCTAATCCTATAGCAGCTATAAAACCAGCATTACTTAAAAACATTTTTTGTTCATTTTTATCTTTTATACCTTTTCCTTCAAGTCCACTGATAATAATCACTCCGAATAAAACAGAAGCGAGAGCATCCATAGTCTGATAACCACTTATAAATCCATAAGAAAGAGGATTAGTTGAAATAGTGGATTCGACAGGTGTTCCTAGATTGCCAGTAATACCAAGTATAGTTATTAAAAATAGAATAAATAAAATAACTGGAGTAAGAAATTTTCCAAGAATATCAGTTATGCTAGATTCATTTAAAACTAAGAATAGAGTAATACCAAAAAATATTATTGAAGTGATGATTGCAATAATAGTTGGATTAGCATTTGGAAATAAAGGAAGAACTCCCATTTCAAATGTTGTAGAGCCAGTTCTTGGAATAGCGAATAGAGGACCAATAACTAATATCAATACAGTAGAATAAACAGTATTAAATTTAGTTGAAACTTTATTTGCAAACTCTTCAAGACTCCCAACTTTGGTAAAAGCTAAAATTCCTAATAATGGTAAACCAATTCCTGTAAGGAAAAATCCTAAACCAGCTTGAAACCAATCTTGACCAACAGCAACTCCAACAGAAGGTGGGAATAGTAAGTTTCCAGCACCGAAAAACATAGAGAACAGGGCGAACCCTAAAATTAATATCTCTTTCTTTTTGTTCATTATAACCTCCAAAATTTAAGTATTATAGTATTAAAAAAATGTGTGTGTTTAAATAATTAGCAAAATTGTATCAAAAAAATGAAAAAAAAGCAAGTTTAAATATTTAAAATAAAGCATAAGTGTACTTAAAAAATAGTACATAGAACAGAAAAAACGTCAACTAAAAAGAGAAACATCAATAAAATCAAGCTTTTATAGTTTTAAAATACGAACAAAAAAATAAAAAAATTGTTATCTACTAAATAAAAATAATAAATGCTAGGATTATAGATAAGAAATATACTTAAAAAATAAGCAATCAAGGAGGCAAAAATGCAATGGGTAAAGCAAATAATAGATGTTGTTAATACAATTCTATGGGAAAAAAATATTTTGGTAGTTATGTTAATAGGGATGGCGTTATATGCGAGTTATAAAACAAAATTCATGCAAGTTAGATTATTTGGTGAAATAGTTAAAACTTTAAAAGGTGAAAATACAGATGGAGAAGGAATGAGTTCACTAGAAGCTTTTTATTTGGGAACGGCTTGTAGAGTTGGAGCAGGTAATATAGCAGGAGTTGTGGCAGCTATCTCTATAGGTGGGCCAGGAGCATTATTTTGGATGTGGGTTGTGGCACTATTAGGAGCATCGACATCATTTATAGAATCGATTTTAGCGGTTATTTATCGTGAAAAATCTGAAGATGGAAGTTATAGAGGTGGAACACCGTGGATAATAAAAAATAGACTTAAAAAGAAGTGGCTAGGAGTGGCTTATGCAATAGCTTCTTTACTGTGTTATGTAGGGGTTATCCAAGTTATGTCAAACTCAGTTACAGAATCTATAGTAGGAGCATATAAAATAAAACCGATGATAGTCGGTATAATTTTATCGAGCTTAGTGGCGCTGACAATTTTTGGAAAAGGTAAAAAAGATAAGATAGTAGCAGCTTTAAATAAAATAGTCCCAGCAATGGCAGTTACATATTTAGCAGTGGTATTATACATACTAATTACAAATATAACGGGAATTCCAGCTGTATTCACAAAAATATTCTCTGCTGCTTTTGGAGTGAATCAATTTGCTGGTGGAGCATTAGGTGGAGTTATAATGCAAGGGGTTAGAAGAGGATTATTTTCAAATGAAGCAGGAAGTGGAAATGGAAATTATGCAGCAGCACTAGCAGATGTCGATGAGCCAGTTAAGCAAGGAATGGTTCAATCGTTAAGTGTTTTTGTAGATACGTTAGTAATTTGTAGTGCGACAGCTTTTGTTATATTACTAGCAGATGGAGTTGCTGTTGAGGGATTAGGAGGAATGGTTTTATTCCAAGAAGCTTTAAAAAGTCATATTGGTTGGATTGGAGCACCATTTACTGTGGTTATTCTATTCTTCTTCTCGTTTAGTACAATATTAGGAGTTACTTTTTACGGAAGAAATGCGCTTCATTTTATAAGTGAAAATCCGAATGTAAATTTAATGTATCAAGTTGTTGTGATAGCAATGGTTTATATAGGAGCCGTAGAACAGAATTTCTTTGTGTGGTCTCTAGCAGACTTCGGATTAGGATTGATGACAGTTTTAAATCTAGTAGCAATATCACCACTAATAGGAGAAGCGGTATCACACTTAGAAAGATATGAAGCGAAAATAAAAGATAAAAGAAAAATAAATATCTAAAAAACATTTTAACAGAAACACTATTGAGTAATTAAAAAAATGAGTATGCATTTTTTAATTAAATAGGTTTATACATAAAAAATTACAAACGGGAGGAAAAATGCAGACTGAGATACAAAAAAAGAAAAAAGGCTTAGTGGATAGTTTTTTAAATATAATAGAAAAAGGTGGGAATGCTTTACCTAATCCAGGAACTTTATTTGCAATACTAGCTTTAGTTGTTATTTTAATATCAGGGATAGGTGGAGCTTTAGGCTGGTCAGTGAGTTTTGTAGGAATAAACGGAAGAAGTTTAAAGACAGAAGAGATGACAATTTATACTAATTCTCTAATGACAAAAGAGGGTATAAACTATATATTTAATTCTATGGTAAAAAACTTTACAGATTTTGCTCCGCTAGGAACAGTACTAGTGGCTATGATAGGTATAGGAATAGCTGAAAGATCGGGCTTAATTGCAACTATTTTAAGAAAGGTAGCATTATCAACACCTAAAAAAATGGTGACTATGATGGTTATATTTTTAGGAATAATGTCGAATGTAGCGGCAGATGCAGGTTATGTAGTATTACCACCTTTAGCTGCATTGATATTCTTATCGTTTGGAAGACATCCTATAGCGGGTTTAGCAGCTGCGTTTGCAGGAGTTTCAGGAGGGTTTTCAGCTAACTTGTTAATAGGAGCTTTAGATCCACTTTTAGGAGGAATTTCAACTGAAGCTGCTAAGATTCTAGATCCAAATTATGTTGTTTCACCATCTGCAAATTGGTATTTTATGATTGCCTCAACATTTGTAATTACTATTTTAGGAACTTTAGTAAACTCTAAAATTGTTGAACCAAGATTAGGAAAATATCTTGGAGAAGAAAAAATAGAATTAGAACAGATAACTCAAGAGGAGAAAAATGCTTTAAGAATTGCCGGAATAGCCACAATAGTAGTAATTATAATATTAATTCCAGTATATTTTGCTTTAGGTAAAAATTTCTTATTGAGTGGATTAGTTCCTGCAATTGTTTTATTCTTTGCAATTCCAGGATTAGCGTATGGTAAATCTATTGGAACAATAAAAAATGATAATGATGTGATGGGGATGTTGACAAAGTCTATGGAAGGTATGGCAGGATATATAGTTTTGGTATTCTTTGCAGCTCAGTTTATAGCATATTTTGGATATACAAATTTAGGAACGATACTAGCTGTAAAAGGTGCAGACTTCTTAGAAACAACAGGAATAGGAGGAATCCCATTAATTATAGGATTTATAATGATTGTAGGATTCTTGAATCTATTTATGGGGTCGGCGTTAGCTAAATGGGCTATTTTAGCTCCAGTATTTGTACCGATGTTAATGAGAATAGGATATTCACCTGAATTTACTCAATTAGCATATAGAATAGGAGATTCGACTACGAATATAATCTCTCCTTTAATGTCATATTTTGCTATGATAATTGTATTTATGCAAAAATATGATAAGAAATCATCGATTGGAACTTTAATATCTATAATGCTACCATACTCTATTGTATTCATGATTGGGTGGTCTATATTCTTAGCGATATGGATGTTAAGTGGATTTCCTATAGGTCCAGAAATAGATATTTTATTAAAAGGTTTTTAATGTGACAGGATATTCTCATAGATTTTTTTAAAAAATTAATATATAATAATACAAAGAAAAATATGGGAGATAGATGATGAAGAAGATTAGGGTTACAGTTTCGGAAGATATTTGGAGACTTTTAAAAAAAGATTCAGAAGAGTTCGGGATAAACAACAATAAACTTTGTAATTTTATTTTAGATAAATTTAAATATTCTAAAAAGTTTGATCTTGATAGATTTATTGAACCTCAAGGAAGACCTTTGAAAAAAGTTATACAATTTGATTTGAATGTTGCAAACAAAGGGATATATTATGATATATTGAAAGCAAATGATGTAGATGTTGAAGCTGAATTTTTTAGAGAATTATTTGAAGTTTATTCATCTCAATTTAAATATCAGAGAGAAATTTTTATATTTCAAGAAACCTATAAAGCTGTTTTAGAAGCAATAAAAAATAAGGTTAAAATGAGAATCTTATACATGGAAGAGAGTTTTACAATATCACCATATTTTATAAAAAGAGAGGATCAAGGAGACGAAAACTTTATATTTGCATATGATGATGAAAATAAAATATATAGAAGTATAAAATTAAAGGATGCTATTATTTTAGGAACTTTAAATGAAAAGATTCAAGTTAGAGATAAAAAGTATATTGAAAATATGAGAAAAAACTTTGATCCATTTTTAGGTGAGAGGTTAATAATAAAAGCAAGATTTACTCCACGAGGTGAGAGTATGCTAAAAAGTTTTACAAACTATAAACCGAAGTTGATAAAAAAAGAAGAGGATATATATTTCTTTGAAATGACTTTGGAAAATGCGAAATTTTATTTTGCATCTTTTTTGAAAGAAGTACGAATAATAGAACCTCAAAAATTAAAGGATGAATTGAAGAAATCTTTTTTAGAAGCATATAAGATATATGAATAAGAATTGTATAAACACTTGAAATAACGAAAAAAAAGTGTTATTATTAACAAAAATTAAAAATAATTATTAAAATAAAAAGCAATCTTAATATTCAAGATTGCTTTTTTAATAAATTTTATATGGGGAGGACGTATGAATAAGAGAAAAGAGATTGTTGTTTTAGGGTTGGCATTATTTTCAATGTTTTTTGGAGCAGGAAATTTATTATTTCCCCCTTCGTTAGGGGTTGCAGTTGGGCAAAGTTGGATTTCAGCTGGAATAGGTTTTTTTGTAACTGGAGTAGGATTGCCACTATTGGGAATATTAGCCTTTACAAAAGGTGGAACATTGGATGAGTTTGCAAGTAAAGTATCACAAAAATTTAACAAGGCTTATTTAACAACACTTATTTTAGTTATAGGGCCATTATTTGCAATCCCTAGAACCGGATCGACAACATTTGAAATGGGAGTTCTACCATTAATAGGGGGAGCAAATCCTAAATTGATGGCGATAGCGTGTTCAGTACTGTTTTTTACGATTACATTATTTTTAGTAATGAATGAATCTAAGGTAACAGATATTCTAGGAAAATTTTTAACACCAATTATTTTAGTTATATTAGTTCTTATAACTATATTTGGTATTTTGAATCCAATTGGAGAAGCAATTCCAACAACTGTAAAAGGAAGTCAATTTGCATATGGATTTATAAATGGTTATCAAACAATGGATGCTTTAGCTTCAGTTTTATTTGGAGTTGTAATAATTAAAGGTTTAGAAACGAAAGGAATAAAAGATTCTAAAGAACAAAAATCGTTCTTAACGGGAGCAGGAGTAATAGCAGCAATAGGACTAGGAGTAATATATTTTAGTTTGATATACTTGGGGTCTCAAATTAGTTTTATGAAAAATTTATCAACAGCTCAAATAGCTTTGACTATAGCAGAATTAACACTTGGTAGTTCGGGTAAATTGGCATTTGGAATATGCGTTGCGGCAGCATGTTTGACAACATCTGTTGGATTGACAGCTTTAGTTAGTGATTGGTTCTCAAAGTTAATGGGAATTTCTTATAAAAATGTTGCGATTATAACTTGTGTATTTTCAGCAGTTTTAGCAGTAGCGGGATTAGATTATATAATTAACTTAGCTATTCCTGTATTAGTAATATTATATCCATTGACAATTGTTTTAATTGTTTTAAACGTTTTTGGTGTTGAAAATAAAAATTGTTATATTTTTACAGCTTTAGTTACTTTGATAGTTAGTACACTAGAGGTATTAAAGATAGATTTATCAATTATTCCACTTGCAGATTTAGGTTTTCCTTGGATAGTACCGGGAATAGTAGCCTTTGTTTTGGCAAAAATAACAAAAAAATAATAAAAAAGTTGTTTGTATATACTTAATATATTAAAAATGAACTCAATCAAATTTGATTGAGTTTTTTTTAAATATTCACTTGAAAAAAAAGGGGAAAGGGTGTATAATTCGAAACTGTACGAAAAGAAATCAGGAGGAAAAAAGTGAAGGTTTATTTAACAAACAAAGAAACAACAGAACAAGTTCTTCTTTTAGGAGAAAACAAAGGGCATTACACATTTACAAAAACAGTTTTACTAGGATTTATGGGAGGTGTATATATAGCTCTTTCAGCATTAGGAAATTTAATTGCTAACTTTACTGTAGGTGGAGGGGCAGGGAAGTTTATTGGTGCTGCAGTTTTCCCAACAGGATTGATGTTAGTTGTTTTGGTTGGGGGATCACTATTTACTGGAGATTGTTTAGGATTATTAGCATTTACAAAGGGTAAAGTAGAAAAGACAACATATGTGAGAAATTTAAGTGCAGTTTGGATAGGGAACTTTTTAGGATCAATATTTATAGCTTATGTGTCTTATTTAGCAGGAAATTATTCATCTCCTGAATTTGCGAAATATGTAGTTGGAGTTGCAGAACATAAAGTGCATTTAACTTTCGTAGAAGCTTTAGCTAGCGGCTTTTTATGTAATGTTTTAGTTGCTATAGCGGTATGGTTTGCATTAGCAGCAAAAGATTTAGCAGGAAAAATTTTAGCAATTTGGTTCCCAATTATGTTGTTCATTTTAGGAGGGTTCCAGCACGTTGTTGCAAATATGTATTATATAAGTATGGGAAAGATTTTAATGTCATCAGTTTATTCTCCAACTGAGATGGGAATTCATTTCTTGGCGGTAACAATAGGAAACTTCTTATCGGGAGCTTTATTCTTACCTTTAATCTATAAAAAGTTATATATGAACGATTAATAAAAAAAGAGGAGTCGCTTAATTCTAAGCGTACTCCTCTTTTAAATTACTATTTGTTTCTATGAACAGTTCTTCCATCAGCTTGATGGTTTGGTGTCATTGCAATTTCTGTTAACTGAACATTTTCAGGTAAACCAGTGGCATAGATAACAACATCTGCTACGTCATCTGGAGTTAAAGCATCAATACCCTTATAAGTATTTTTCGCTTTTTCACTATCACCTTTAAATCTTACTTTGCTAAATTCAGTTTCAACTAAGCCAGGTTTGATATTTGTAACTCTGATATTAGTGTCAACAAGGTCGATTCTAAGACCGTCAGAGAATGTTTTTACAGCAGCTTTCGTTGCACAGTAGATAGCCCCACCAGCATAAGCGCAATCTCCAGCGATAGATCCGATGTTAACGATATGTCCACTATCATTTTTTAACATTAAAGGAACAATAGTACTAGTTACATAAAGCATTCCTTTTATATTAGTATCGATAACAGTGTCGATATCTGTAGGTGATGCAAGATAAACTTTATCTAAACCTAAAGCTAATCCGGCATTATTGATTAAAATATCAATCTTTCTAAAAGATTCTGGAAGAGAGTTTACTTGTTCTTCGATATCTGAGCTTTTAGTTACATCCATAACTAAAGTATAAACTCTAATTCCATATTTTCTAATAAGCTCTTCTTTTAATGAATCAAGAAGGTCAGAGCTTCTCGCTGTTAAAATTAGATTAGCACCTTTTTCAGCATATGCAAGAGCACAACTTCTTCCGATTCCTTTTGTAGCACCTGTAATGAAAACCGTTTTACCATATAATTTGTTCATAGAAACCCCCTTAGCTTAAAATATAAGCATTTTTTATTTTTTCAACACTATCATAAATATTTGTGTTTAAATCTATTTTAATTGAAAAATCAGAAGAGATTTTATAAAGTGTTTTTCTTTTTTCGTAAAGCTCTTCAATGGTTTTAAAAATATCTTCAGAGTTATTTAGAAGAGGTCTAGTCTTACTTCGTTTAACTCTCTCGTAAATTGTATTTATATCACAATCTAAATAAACAACAAAAGATGTTGTCTTTAAGTTTTTGATATTCACATTATCAACGATAGCGCCTCCCCCAGTTGAAATAATAATATTATTATCTCTTGACTCCTCTTCGATAATTTTTCTTTCAAGATCTCTAAAGTATTTTTCACCATATTCTTCAAATATTTCAGAGATAGTTTTCTTTTCTCTGATAGATATACAACGATCGATATCTATAAACTTCATATCTAGACTTTTAGCAAGAATTCTTCCAATTGTAGTTTTTCCGCTACCCATAAAGCCTATGAGAGCAATATTAGCTTTCATAAAACTTAGAAATGCTCTCCGTTATCATAATAATCAGAACCTTCAAGGGGATAGAAGATAACAGTAGTATCATTATCATTAGTTAGTTTTTTACAAAATTTAGTAATAAAGTTAGCAACTAAATCTTTTGTTTCTTGTCCTCTATCAAACCAAGCAACATCAACAAATATATATCCAGGAACGATAGCTCCATCAAAGATGTACTCAGTTTCAGTATGCTCAATTGTGAACCAAGTTCTGTCACATTTGATAATATTAGTTAAACCATCGATTAATTCTTTGCTATTTTCGATTAAAATTTTCTTGTCAATACCTCTAAATTTTAAGTGTGGCATTTTAGTCCTCCTTTTCTGGTAGAAGAATAACTTCTACACAGTTATTTATATTAAGTGCTCTATTAGAAAAATTAACAATAGAGTTATAGTTTACAATTTTATTATACCTCATAGGAGTATAAAATTCATAGTCTGATATTAAAATTTTTTTCTCAAGGTAGTTGTTCCAAAAATTATTAGTTTTTAATGCTGTTTCAAAAGTGAGTTCATAATTTTTTTGAATATCCAAAATCTTATTTTGTGGAAACTCTCCCTTTTGTATGTTTTCAATAACACTTTTAGTTTTAGAAATAACCTCTTCAACTCTTTTAGTATCTGTACTAAACATTATCTGTAGATAGTTTTCTCCAAAATTTAGCTTCTCCAAGTTTGTTGAAGAAGATATAGAGTAAACTCCACCTATTTTTTCACGAACATTTTCGATAAGTAAGATATTCAACAAGCTTGATAATCCATTGTATAAACTTCTATTTTCTATATTAAATGTACTTTTATATGGAAATGTTAAAACAACAGTTGCTTTTTTATCGATACCCTGAACGATAGTTTTCTTTAGCGATTCTTGGGGATATTTTACATCTAATGGTTTTAAATTAGATAAAATATTTTCTGTAGGAAGATTTGCAAAGTAGTTGTTTAAAATACTGATAACTTGATTTTCGTCAATTGAACCAGTAATAACTAATTTATAATCTTTAAAACTACTAAAAAGATCTAAGTAAGTTTTTTCTAGATTCTCTTTTGTTATAAATTCAAGATCATTTATTTCTAGAGGTGTTCTTCTAGGATGATTAGAATTTAAAGTTTCAAGATAAGTTTTTCTAAAAGTAGATCTAGGAGAAAAATCACGATTTTTAATCAGTTCTCTATTCGTTTTTAAAGTCGTTTCGATAATATTATCATCAAATTTCGGTTTGTTAATTAAAGTTCTGAAATATTTTAAAGCTTCATTTAAATCCGATTTATTAGATACTATTTTAAATCCTTGAGTGTAATCATTTATATAACTATCAACACTAAAGTTTTTTCCCTTGAAATATATTTCTAAAGAATCGTATCCGATATTTCCAACACCAGAATTTGATAGAATTTCAGGAATGAAAAGCGTATTTATGTATTCTGAATAATCTAAGCTAGAGCTTCCTTGAAGTTTGATTAGATTGATGTTTATTTTATCTTTATCAAAACTAGTCTCTTTAAAAAATACTTCAATCCCATTAGAAAGTTTTAGTTGTGTGTAGTCTTTATTTTTTTTGATTATTTCAGTTTTTCCAGGTTCATTTTTTATCTCGGGTATTTCAATATTAAAATCTAATGATTTTATATTAGAAGTATTTTGGATAAGTAGGGTATCAATATATTTTTTTAAATCATTCTCTTTGGGTAGAGTGTCTTTCATGTTTTCTCTAGATGTAATTAAGACATCATAATTTAAAGATAGAATATTAAAACTCAAGTTTTTTAAACTCTCAACAGAAATCTCTTTAATAAGTTTTGAAGTTAGATTATACTCTTCATCAGGACTTAAAAAAGTATTATTGTTTAGTATGTAATCCACAATAGAAGATATGTATGTATCATTCTTAATACTTTCTTTATTATTTGTTAGTGTTTTTAAATTATTGATTAAATTAATTTTTTCATTCTCTAATTCCTTAGATGAGATTCCATTGATAGAAATATCTTTAAGGTTGTTAATAATAACTGATACAGTTTCGTTTACACTATCCTCTCTGATTAAACTAGAGACTGCATACAATCCTGTTTTATCATTTAAAGAAAAATTGTAGATTGACGAATAAACAAAAGGAGAATTTTTATTTTTGGATAAAATAGAAAATCTAGTATTTAAGATTGAGTTAAATAATATTTTTTCAAGACCTTTTTTAAATGCTTCCTCACTATTTACAGGCTCTATATTTTCTTTCCACATAATATTAAGATTAGTTGTAGTTAATTCGGGATCTGTAAATATTGTAACTGAGTCCTCTTTGGATAATGCTATATCAAACTCCTTTTTTTCAGGGGAAGTTTTATTTTTCAATGAAGAGAAGTTGTCTAGTATAAGTTTTTTTACTACAGCAACATCAAAATCTCCTACAGCAACTACAGCCATATTTTGAGGTTGATACCATTTAGTGTAATAATCTCTTAAAACTTCAGGGGTAGCATCATTAATTGTTTTGGGAAAGCCAATAGGAAATCTTTTTGAATAGCATGAGTTTCCGTATAAGATTTTTTTCTGTAAATCTCCAACTCTTTGTGAAATACCCTGACGAAGCCTCCATTCTTCGATAATAATCTTTTTTTCGTTCTCAACATCTTTAGGATCTAATGTTATTTCAGAAGACCATTCTTTTAACACATCAAATCCAATAGATAAATCTTTTTCAGAAGTAGGAACTTGAAGCTTATAAACCGTTTCAGAAAAACTTGTATAGGCATTTAAATCTCCACCAAAACTAAGACCAAGAGATTGTAAATACTGGATAAGTTCGTTTTTTTGATATTTAGTAGTTCCATTAAAGGCCATATGTTCTAAGAAATGAGCTAAGCCTTGTTGATTATCATCTTCTAGAAGTGATCCAGCTTTAACAACTAGATTTAAAGAAGCTCTATTTTCAGGTTTTGTATTTTTAAGAATATAGTATTCTAAACCATTATCTAGTTTTCCAGAGATGAGATTCTCAGAAGGAACTAGTTTGTGAATAGAATTTGAAAAAGAAAAAATTTGTAAAAATAAAAAAAATAAGATGGTAAATGATATTCGTTTATTCATAAAATCCTCCTCGGTAAGTTCGTTATGATATAGATAAATAGTAACATTTTATATCTTTTATTAAAAGGATTATTTAGTAGATTTTTTTATATAAAATTGATAAAATATATAAAGTAAATATTATTAGTGGAGGCTGGCGTGAGAATAAAAGACAAAAGGAAATTTTTCAGATTTCTAATATTACTGGTGATTTTTATCTTTACAATCTCTTGTGGAGTAAAAAGATTTGTATTTAATGACGAACCTAAAAAAGTAGAGATGGTAAGTGATGAAATAAAGGTTGATGTATTATCTTTGAATAAAGATAATACTCCTTTAGAACTTAAAAAAAAAGAGTTAATCGAGGTTAAAAAAGAAGAGGAGACGAAAGAGGTAATTTTCGAAGAGAAAAAAGAAGAAAAAATAGAAAATCAGCCTAAAAAATTTAATTTTATAAAGAATCAATCAATTTTTGTATTTAAAGATGAAAATCAAAAGGAGAGAGTTGATACATTAAGAAAGAGTACGAAAGTTGAAGTTTTAGAAGAGAAAACTATAGGAGAGGGCGACTTGAAAAAAAGTGTTCTAAAAATATCTTATAGAAAAGATTTGAAAGATAAGATTGGTTGGATTGGAAAAGTGGAGTTGGCTAAGACTCTTAATGAAACTTTGCCGGCTAATTGGAAAAATATAGATTTTAACACAAGTTATCCTATGAATAATTTTGCTAATAATCCAAGAGTAAATGTAAAAGGGATTTATTTAAACATCTATACTATAGGAAGTACAAAGAAAATGGAGAGATTAATAGAGCTTGCTAAAACAACTGAAATTAATGCCTTTGTAATAGATGTAAAAGATGATAATGGGGTTTTATCGTTTGAGATGGAAGCACCTAAGAAGTTTGGGGTGCAAGCTACAAAGAATTATCCTATAAAAAATATAGAGTTATTTATGAAAAAATTAAAAGAGAATAATATCTATGCTATCGCAAGAATAGTGTCTTTTAAAGATCCTACATATGCTAAATCTAATTCTGATAAAGTGATTATTTCAAGAGATACAGGTAAACCTTATACAAACAGTGATGGGATAATTTGGGTTTCACCTCATGATAGAAATTTATGGGAATATAATTTGGCTGTTGCAGAGGAGGCAGCTAAAGCAGGATTTAATGAAATTCAATTTGATTATGTAAGATTCCCTGCATCAAATGGTGGAAAACTAGATGCGAAATTAAACTATAGAAACACTAAAAATGAATCTAAACCTGAAACAATTCAAAAATATTTAAAGTACGCTAGACAAAGAATCAATGCATTAGGAGTTTATACAAGTGCAGATGTATATGGTCAGGTTGGAACATTTAGTGATGATATGGGATTAGGTCAACATTGGGAAACAGTAAGTCAAGTTGTAGACTATATATCGCCTATGATGTATCCAAGTCATTATGGAAATGGAGCGTATGGAATTCCTGTTCCAGATGCGCAACCATATAAAACTATATATCATTCTGTTAGAGATTCGATAAATAGAAGTGAAAATATTGCTTCGCCAGCAACTGTGAGACCTTGGATTCAAGCTTTTACAGCTAAATGGGTAAAAGGGTATATTCCTTATAATGAGAAAGAGATAAGAGAACAGATAAAAGCGATGAATGATTTAGGTGTGACAGAGTATCTATTGTGGAGTCCTAGCAATAATTACAAGATTACAGCGAATTAAAAATAAATGTTTAAAAAAAGTATAGTGTATGATATAATGTCATTTGACTAAATTGAAGGAGAAAAAATTGGAAGGAATAATAGTTATAGATAAACCTATCGGTATAACTTCTTTTGATGTCATAAGGGTTTTGAGAAGGAATTTAAAAGAGAGAAGAATTGGACATACAGGAACTTTAGATCCGTTGGCAACAGGAATTCTAGTGATTTGTGTTGGAAGAGCTACGAAATTAGCTCAAGATATAGAAGGATATGAAAAGGAATATGTTGCAGATTTAGAACTTGGTTTTAAAACGGACACTTATGATATAGAAGGAAAAACTTTAGATAGAGTAGAAAATTTCAATATATCTGATGAAACTTTTAAAGCGACTTTAGAAACATTTAAGGGTGATATAAAACAAATACCACCGATGTATTCAGCAATAAAAGTTGATGGAAAAAAACTTTATGAATTAGCTAGAGAGGGAGTAGAAATCGAAAGAAAAGCTAGAGATGTTAGTATAACAAACTTAGAAACAATATCTTTTGATGGAATCAAAGCTAAAATTAATTGTACAGTTTCAAAAGGGACTTACATAAGAAGTTTAATCTATGATTTAGGAGAAAAGCTAGGTACTTTTGCTACAATGACAGGATTAAGAAGAACTAGAGTTGGAAAAGAGGATTTAGATAGATCGTTTACTTTAGAGAAAATAGAGGAAATGGTTGCAGAGAATAATTTTTCATTTTTAATTTCTGTAGAGGATTATTTTAAATTCCCAAGAACAGATATTGAAGATGAGAATGATTTAAAACTTTTTGTAAATGGACAAAGATGTAAAAAAAGAATAAATGAAGGAAAATATAGTGTTTATTCTAAGAATAAATTTATAGGCTTAGGTGAAGTTACAAACGGTTTGTTAAAAGGTTATAAGTATTATTAATTTTAATAGAGAGGAAGAGATTATGAAAATAAAAAACATTGCGATTATAGCGCACGTTGACCATGGAAAAACAACTCTGGTTGACTGTTTATTAAGACAATCAGGAGTTTTCGGAGCTCACGAACTTGAAAAAGTTGCAGAAAGAGTAATGGATTCAAATGATATTGAGAAAGAAAGAGGAATTACAATTTTCTCTAAGAATGCTTCAGTAAGATATGGAGATTACAAGATTAACATAGTAGATACTCCAGGACATGCGGACTTCGGAGGAGAAGTTCAAAGAATCATGAAGATGGTTGACTGTGTTGTTTTACTAGTAGATGCGTTTGAAGGACCAATGCCACAAACTAAATATGTTTTAAAGAAAGCTTTAGAGCAAGGGCATAGACCAATAGTTGTTGTTAATAAAGTAGATAGACCAAACGCAAGACCTGAAGAGGTTTTATACATGGTTTATGATTTATTCATAGAATTAAATGCAAATGATTTACAATTAGAGTTCCCTGTTGTTTACGCTTCAGGAAAAGCTGGATTTGCTAAGAAAGAATTAGAAGATAACAGCGACAACATGCAACCATTATTTGAGACAATTTTAGAGCACGTTGAAGATCCAGAGGGAGACAGCGCTAAACCAACTCAGTTCTTAATAACTAATATAGAGTATGATAACTATGTTGGTAAACTTGCTGTTGGAAGACTTTATAACGGTACATTAAAAAGAAACCAAGAGGTTATGTTAATAAAAAGAGATGGAAAACAAGTTAGAGGAAAAGTATCTGTAATGTATGGATATGAAGGTCTAAAAAGAGTAGAGATTCAAGAAGCTTTCTCAGGAGATATCTTCTGTGTAGCAGGATTAGATAATATAGATATCGGAGAAACAATTGCTGATTTCAATGAGCCAATCGCATTACCAGTAATCGATATAGATGAGCCAACACTTGCTATGACATTTATGGTAAATGATTCTCCATTCGCTGGAAAAGAAGGAAAGTTTGTAACTTCTAGAAATATCTGGGATAGATTACAAAAAGAACTTCAAACTAACGTAAGTATGAGAGTAGAAGCTACAGAAAATGCGGATGCATTCGTAGTTAAAGGAAGAGGAGAACTTCAACTTTCTATACTTTTAGAAAACATGAGAAGAGAAGGATTTGAAATTCAAGTTTCAAAGCCAAGAGTATTATTAAAAGATATCGACGGAGAAAAATTCGAACCAATCGAGTTAGCAATGGTTGACGTTGACGATGCATTCGTAGGTGTTGTAATTGAAAAAATGGGAATCAGAAAAGGAGAAATGATAACAATGACTCCAGGAACTGATGGATACACAAGATTAGAGTTCAAGGTACCTGCAAGAGGATTAATCGGATTCAGAAACGAATTCTTAACAGATACAAAAGGAACAGGAATCTTAAACCATTCATTCTATGATTTCGAACTTTACAAAGGGCCAATCCCTACAAGACCTAAGGGAGTTTTAATCTCTTTAGAGCAAGGAACTACTGTAGCTTATGCTTTAGGTGGATTACAAGACAGAGGAGTATTATTTACTGAACCAGGAGTTGCTGTTTACGAAGGAATGATCGTAGGAGAGCACAATAGAGAAAATGACTTAGTAGTAAACGTATGTAAAGCTAAGAAATTAACTAATATGAGAGCTTCAGGAAGTGACGATGCTATAAAAATGGCAACACCAAGAAAATATACTCTTGAGCAAGCTTTAGACTATATTGCTGATGATGAGTTAGTAGAAATTACACCAGTAAACATCAGAATAAGAAAAAAGTTCTTAAAAGAAAGCGATAGAAGAAAAAACTCTAAATAATACATAAAAAATTAAGAGGTAGTCTATGAAAAAATTATTAGTTTTATTTTTATTACTTCTGACATTAGTGGGATGTAGTAGTTTCAATAGAAAAATATATACAGAAGATGAAATAATAGCAGCAGTTGTTGTGGATAATGTATATATATTAAATAGAGCAATAAAGAATGGTTTTAACATAGATCAACAGTTAAAAAATGGAGATACTCTTTTAAGCTTAGCTTTAAAAGAGGACTCTCTTCAGGTAATATCTTCACTATTAGCTAATGGTGCTGATTTAAATAAAGATTTACCTGCAAAAAAAAATATCGGAATCAATACGGTAACTTCCCCAAGACCACCAATATTTTATGTTAATAGCATGGATGCTTTAAAAATGTTTTTAAATGAAAGATCGAATTTAAATGCATTTACAAGTGATGGACAGTTACTTTTAAATTTTTATATAAAAACAAAGCCGGAAGATTTAGTTATTGTATTAATAGATAACGATGTTCAATTAAAAATTCTTGATTCGAGTGAATGGTATCCAATTTTTTGGGCTGTGAATATAGAGAATGAAGAGATTTTAAAAAGAATGTTAACTAAAGATAAAAGCTTATATTTGTTAAAAGATAAAAAAGGAAACTATCCGATATATTATGCTAATTCAGAAGAGGTTATAAGTGTGCTATTAGATGCTCAATATAATCTTGATGAAAAAAATATATATGGTGAGAATATATTAGGTGAGGTTTATTTAAAAGTAAAAAGATTAGGTTATAAGAATCTAGAAAAATTACTTTTAGAGAAAGGTGTAAATCCGGATTACAAATCATATAGATAAAAAAATATTAATTAAAACAAGGATAGGATTTCTTAATTCTATCCTTGTTAATTATTTAGTGAACTTGAAAAAATGATAAAAATAATGTATAATTTCAAAAGCATTTTTTCATAGGAGGAAATAGATGATAAGCAAATTTTTAAGCCCAATAGGTCGACTATCTCTTTCGAGAAAGTTAATACTTGGATTTTTTGCAGCAATTTTATTTGGGTCTATATTACTATATATGCCATTCTCGTTGCAAAATGGGCAAAAAATAAGTTTTTTGACAGCGGTGTTCACAATAACTTCGGCAATATGTGTAACAGGATTATCTGTAATAGATATAAGTCAGGTACTGTCATTTGAAGGACAAATAATTTTACTAGTATTTATTCAGTTAGGTGGACTTGGTGTAATGACATTTTCATCACTCTTTTTCCTATTGATTGGAAAAAAGATGAGTTACAAAGATAGAGAACTTATAAAAGAGGAAAGAAATGCTGAAAGTAGTGGTGAAGTAGTAGATTTTATAAAAAAAATAGTAATAATTGTACTATTGATAGAAGGAATAGGAGCGTTCTTTTTAACATTGGAATTTTTAAAAACTTTTGAATTTTCAAAAGCTTTATATTTTGGAATATTTCATTCGATATCAGCTTTTTGTAATGCTGGATTTTCATTGTTTTCAAACAATTTAGAAAATTATGCAGGAAGTGTTCTTATGAATATGACAGTTGCATATTTGATTATTTTAGGTGGAATAGGATTCTCTGTAATAAACTCAGTTTTAATTGCAGTGAGACGAGATGTAAAAAGATTTACTTTGACTTCAAAAGTAGCTATTTTAGTTTCGATGTTTTTAACGTTTGTTGGAATGATTTTATTCTTTTTATTAGAGTATAAAAATCCTACAACTATAGGAAATTTGAGTTGGTTTGATAAAATTTTAGCTTCTTTTTTCCAAAGTGTTACAACGAGAACTGCGGGGTTTAATACAGTTCCAATGGGAACTTTAAATCCAGCAACGATATTCATGTTTTGCATATTGATGTTCATAGGAGCTTCCCCTGGATCTACAGGTGGAGGAATAAAAACAACTACAATAGGGGTAATTGTTTTATATGTTTTAGGAGTTATTCAAGGAAAAGAAAATATAAATGTATTCAATAGAAGAATCAGTTGGGATATATTAAATAGAGCCTTAGCAATATTAGTAATATCAATAATATATGTTTCTATAATAATAATGGCTGTTATGACAATAGAAACAGGGGTAAGCTTTGACAAAATAGCCTTTGAAGTTGTTTCAGCGTTTGGAACAGCAGGGTTATCTATGGGGATAACAGCTGATTTAAGGGCATTATCAAAGATATTGATAATAATAACAATGTTTATAGGTAGATTAGGTCCAATGACATTTGCTTTAGCATTGGGAGAAAAGAAAGTTAAACAAAGTTTAAGATATCCGAAAGAAAATATTTTAGTTGGTTAATAATGGAGGAAAAATGAAGCAATATGTAGTAATTGGTATGGGAAGATTTGGAGCAAGTGTTGCAGAGACTTTATATAAATCAAACGAAGAAGTTTTAGCAATAGATGAATCTGAAGATACAATCCAAGAGGCTGTAAACAGTGGGATAGTTGAAAATGCAGTTGTTGCAGATGCAACAGATGATAAGGAATTGAAAAATATAGGACTAGAAGGATTTGATGTAGCTTTTGTATGTATAGGAGCTATTGAGCCAAGTATAATGGTTACATTGAATTTAAAAGAATTAGGTGTAAAAAAAATTATTGTAAAAGCAATATCAAGAAGACATGGAAGAGTTCTAGAAAAAATTGGAGCTAATCAAGTTGTTTATCCAGAAGAGTATATGGGAAAAAGAACAGCACTAGCTGCAATGGATCCAAATATGATTGAACATTTTAGATTCTCAAAAGATTTCCTATTAGCAGAGATAAAATCACCAGAAAGTTTTTGGAATAAAACTTTAATAGAATTAGACATAAGAAAAAGGTATAATGTAAATATAGTAGGAATAAAAAAAGGAAATAGAAACTTTATTCCTAATTTATCAGCTGATACAGTTATAGAACAAGGAGATATTTTACTTGTAATAACAGATGCCAAAACAGCTGCAGAACTAAAGAATTTAAAGTAATAGAGAGGAGTAGAAATGCAAAATTTTGATGTTATAGTTGTAGGAGCAGGGCATGCAGGGTGTGAAGCCGCACTAGCTGCTGCAAGAATGGGTGCCAAAACAGCAGTGTTCACAATACTGTTAGATAATATAGGATACATGTCTTGTAATCCATCTTTAGGAGGACCGGCTAAATCACATTTAGTGAAAGAGGTTGATGCTCTAGGTGGAGAGATGGGAAGAAATATAGATAAAACATTTATTCAAATAAGAGTTCTGAACACAAAAAAAGGACCAGCGGTTAGATCTTTAAGAGCTCAAGCTGACAAAGTAAACTACAGTAAAGAGATGAAGAAAACTCTAGAAAATACAGATAATTTAGATGTAATTCAAGGTATGGTAACTGATATTGTTGTTGAAAACAATAAAGTTGTTGGAGTAAAAACAAAAGAGGGTGTAGAATATAGGGCTAAAGCTGTTGTTATTGCAACAGGAACATTTATGAGAGGACTTATTCATATTGGAGAGAAACAATTCCAAGGTGGAAGAATGGGAGAGTTGTCTTCAGAAGAGTTACCTGTATCGCTAGCAAACTTAGGAATAAAATTAGGAAGATTTAAAACAGGAACACCTCCAAGAATTGATGCTAGAACAATTGATTATTCAAAAGTAGAAATTCAACCTGGTGACGAAGGAGTTCTAAAGTTTTCAAGCAGAACAACAGACGAAGAAGTTTTAACAAGAAAGCAGATACCTTGCCATATGGTGTTTACAAATAGAGAGGTTCACGACACAATTATTTCAAATAAAGATAGATCTCCATTATTCAATGGAACAATTCAAGGAACTGGACCAAGATATTGTCCATCAATCGAAGATAAAGTATTCAGATATCCTGATAAAGATAGACATCATCTGTTTTTAGAGAAAGAGGGCTATGATACAAATGAAGTTTATATAAGTGGATTCTCATCATCTTTACCAACAGATGTTCAATATCAAATGTTAAAAGGTATTGAAGGATTAGAGAATGCAAAGATAATGAGATATGCTTATGCAATAGAATACGATTATATAATTCCAGAAGAGATAAAGTATACCTTAGAAACTAAAAAAGTAGAGAATTTATTCTTAGCGGGACAAATTAATGGAACATCAGGGTATGAAGAAGCTGGAGCTCAAGGGCTTATGGCAGGAATAAATGCGACTAGAAAAGTATTTGGAAAAGAGCCTGTAATATTAGATAGAGCAGATTCGTATATAGGAACATTGATAGATGATTTGGTTTCAAAAGGAACAAATGAACCATATAGAATGTTTACAGCTAGAAGTGAGTATAGATTAGTTTTAAGAGAAGATAACGCTGATTTAAGATTGACAAAAATAGGTCATGAGATTGGGCTTGTTTCAGATGAAGAATACAGAAGAGTACAAACGAAAGAGTCAGATGTAGCAGAAATAATTGATAAGTTAGAAAAGCAACACGTTGGAAGTAGTAATCCAAGAGTGAATGAAGTGTTATTAAGAGCAAACGAACCTGAAGTTAAGTCTGGAATAACATTAATAGAATTATTGAGAAGACCGGAAGTAACTTATTCTGATATAAAGTATATTTCTGAATTAATAGAGAAGTTTGACTTAGGTGAATATTGTGAAGATACAGAATACCAAGTTGAAGTTCAAGTAAAATATTCTGGATATATTCAAAAATCATTAAAAATGATAGAAAAACATAAAGGATTGGAAACTAAAAAACTTCCTGAAGATATGGATTATGATTCTTTAGAAAATATGCCTAAAGAAGCTAAAGATAAACTTAAGCAAGTTAGACCGTATAACATAGGTCAAGCCTCAAGAATTTCAGGGGTTTCTCCAGCAGATATTCAAGTACTATTAATGTATCTTAAAATGAGAGGTAATAAATAGATGAAAGAGTATTTAATTGACGGAATAAAAAAAATAGGATTAGAATATACAGATAAAAAGATAGAGAATCTAGTTAAATATTTAGAATATTTAGTGGAATATAATGCACATACAAATCTAACTGCTATTAGAGATACAAAAGATGCTATTGAGAAACACTTTTTAGATTCACTTTTACTTCAAAACTTATTGGATGAAAAGCAAGGGAAAAAAGCTATTGATATAGGAACTGGAGCTGGATTTCCTGGAATGGTTTTAGCAATATTTAATCCAAATATGGAGTTTGTATTGATGGATTCAGTGGGAAAGAAAACAACATTTTTACAAAATGTAAAAGAGATGTTAAAATTAGATAACGTAACTGTTGTGAACTCAAGAGCTGAAGATTATATAAATGATGAAAATAGAGAAAGCTTTGATATAGGACTTTGCAGAGGAGTAAATAAACTAAACGTAATTTTAGAATATATGATTCCTTTTATAAAAGTTGGAGGTCATTTCTTAGCACAGAAAATGGTTGGAACAGAAGAGGAGGGAGAAGCAATAAACGCTTTAAATACTCTTGGTGCAAAAATAATGACAATTCATAGATATAATTTACCAAATTATGGAGATGAAAGACTTGTTGTTGAGATTCTAAAAGAGAGTTCAACAGATAAAAAATATCCAAGAAGAGCAGGGGTAGCTTTAAAAAAACCTTTATAAAATACATTAAGAAAATAACTAGGGAGGGAAGAACTATGAAAATTTTTGAAAAATATAAAAAAATTATATTCATAGCTCTTCCCATTTTTATTTTTTTGAGTGGAGGATTGTTAGTAAAATATAATTTGCCGAAATTAGTAGAAGTTATACTAAAATTAGCATTAGGACCAACAATATCTTCTCAAGAGATTAAATTTCCAAAATTTGGAGAGATTGATATAAAAGATGTTGTTCTTTCTAAAGGGAATGACACGATGGTCAAAGCTCCACAGGTTGTTATTACATATTCAAAAGAATCTTTAAAAAATTTCAGATTGAAAGAGATTAATGTAGAGAATCCATGGGTTCATATTGAAAGAAATGGTGAAAATGTAAATATAGTTAATGCTTTTTCTAGTGGAGGAGAATCAGATCCTAATAGTAAGGCTGGAGCTGCGGTGCCGATAGATATAATAACAGTTAAGAATGGAACTTTGATTTTTAGAGATACAACGTATTCAAGAGAGATAAAGCAGGAGTTGGATGTAGTAAATGGATACGTGTCATTTGACAAAGTAAAAGGAATTGATTTAGAGTTTAAAGGAAATAGAAATAAAGAGATATATGAGTATAGATTAAATAATTTAAATGAACCTTTAAATATGAATATTATATTAAAAAATATAGATGTAAAGCCAGAACTTATTCAATATGGGTATGACGATAAAGAGTTGAGTGGAGCGTCTGGAATATTTAATATGGATTTAACTATAGCTACGAGTGGATTGAGAGGTCATGCTAATCTAAAAGATGGAACAGTAATCTATGATAGTTTAAGTGATATAGTAAAGGATGTTAATGGAAATATTGATTTTAAGGAAAATGGAATAAACGTTGATTTTAGATATGATTTAAATAAAACACCCGGATTATTTAAGGTTTTTTATTCAGAGGAAACAGGAGTTAAAGTTGATTTTCAGTTTAAAGATTTACCTTATTCAACAGCTAGAAGTTATAAACTATTGGGAGATCTAAACCTACCATTAGATGAGTTGATATTTAAGAATGTAGACGTAGAGCTGCTTTATAAACAAGATTTAGGTTTTAAAGCGGAGGTACTATATAAGAGCTATCCTTTTGTATCATCTGGAATAGAAGTTGATAATCTGAATGGAAAAGTTAATTTTAAAGATGGTATTTTAAATCTTTCAGGAAATGAATTGGATATTTTATTTAAAGGAGTAGACTACAAAAAAGTATTTTCATATAGTGCAGATTTAGATTTGAGAGAAGATAACTTAAAGTTTGATATAAAAAGTAGTTTTATAGATTTTAATGGAGAATACTTGAAAGATGAAAAGAGAGTAGAGTTATACCAAGATTCAAAGTTAGCTTTGAGCTATGATTTAGAAAAAAGTAATTTAGATTTGTTAAACCTCTCTGGAAAAAATTTGATAAATGATTATACTTTTTTATTTAAAGCGAGTGAAGAAGATAAAAAAATAAATTTTGAAGAAATCTCAATGATAAATAATGAAAAACAAAAAGTTTTACAATTATCTGGAGATTTAAATAGAAAAATACTGAACTATAATTTTAAAATACATATAAAAAATTTCCAAGAGAAAAATCTTTTTGGAGAATTGTCGTTAAAAGCTAAACTTGATTTCATAGGTCAAATAGCAGGTGAAAAAGATAAATTTATTTTAAGAGGGGCAGTTAAGGATTTACAAGTAGAAGGACAGGACTTAGGATTAGAGAGTTATCTGAATCTATCATTAATAAACAATGATGGATTACAAGCTCAAATAGATGGAGAATTAAGAAAAGTTGAGTATAAAAACTTTAAACTTGAAGGAATAAAAATTGTTTCAAAATATCAAGATGGAAAGTTAGAAATCTCCGATGTAAGAAATGGATTTTTTAAAATAAATGGAGAGCTAGATACCTTAGAAAAATATATTGATTTAAATTATAGCATTAATGGATTGAGAAGTAGTGAGTTTAAAAATAGTAATATTAACTTAATATTAAATGATGTAAAAGGTTCTGTAAAAGGTCTGTTTGATAATTTAGAGGCAACTGCAAAGGTAACTGAAGCTTATTTAGAAACACCAAATAAGGAGTTAGTATCTTTAAATGGAGATATCAATTATCAAAATGATATGGTTGCTTTAAATAATTTTAAAATAAATCAGAGTTTAGCAAATGTTAGATATGATTTAAAAAGTAATAAGGGTGAATTTTCAATTAATATTCTTGAGGAGAATCTTTCTAAATATTACTCTTTTAAAGCTCTTAAGTATAGATTATTATCAAGAGTTGATGGGAAGATAGTTGATGGGAGTATAGATGCAAAAATAGATATAACTGTAGATAGAGCATATTTAAATGGAAACTCAATACCTAGTTTGAAATTAGATTTATCTTATAAAAAAGATGAGTTAGAGAACATTTTAAATATAGAAAGTATAGATGTATTTAATTTAGAGGGGAAAAAATTGCTGTCCTCAAGAGGAGAGTTAGATTTTTTAGAGAATACAATAGATTTTATAGTACCTAAACAAAGTTTATACTTAAAAGATTTTTCGGGGTTTGTAAATGTAAAGGATATGAGTGGTAGTATTGGATTAGAAAGCAGTATCAAAGGAGATATTTTAGATCCATTCTATTCATTAAAATTATTTGATGGAGAATATGAAATAAAAGGAATTGATTTTGATAAAATTTCATTAGAATTAAATGGAGATAAAAGAAAATTAAAAGTTGATGAACTTTTAGGTTATTATGAAAATAATGAAATAAAAGGAAAAGGTGAGTATTTAATACAATCTCAAGAGTATAAATTCAATATATTTTCTAAAAATATTGATTTAAGTTTTTTAAATGGAATTCTTCCAAAAGATGTTATTAAAAATATAAGTGGAACTGCTAATGTAGATGTTTGGCTTTCTAGTATATTAAAAGAAAATAGCGGGTATGTAGATCTTATAGATTTTAATGCAAATTTACCGAGTGCTTTATTAGATTTGGAAAAACTGAACATGGTTTTAAAGATAGACAATGAGAGGCTGACTGTTAACTCTTTGGAAGGTTTAATTAATAAGGGAGAGATAAAAGGTAGAGGCTACTTAAAACTTCCTTCTATTGAAGAGATGAAGGCGGATGATGAATTTTATAAAGAATTAGATTATGCTTTTAATGTTACTTTGAAAAATATGATTTATGAATTAAAAGATTATTTTAGAATTGATTTATCTACAAATCTAATATACTCTGAAAATAAAGTTTCTGGAAATATCATTATAAACAATGGAGAGATAACAGGTATATTAAAAGAAGATAAGGGGTTGATTTTAACTATATTAAACTTTATAATAGATAAGACAAGAGCTATAATAGGTGAGAGTAAAAGACTTGGAGAAGATTTTGAAATAAAGGGAAGTAAGTTAGATGAAACTCCAGAGTTTAATGTTGGAGTTATGATAAAAGATGGAATAAATATAAATATTCCAGATATATCAACATTTGCTCAAGATGTTCAAGGTATTTTGTTAGGTAGGTTTAATTTAGTAGGAAAAAATGATAAAATATCAGTATTGGGTGAATTAGAAGTTCAAAAGGGAAGTTTTGTGTTAGGAAGTGAAGATTTTACGGTCACAAGAGCTTTGTTATTATCTGATAAAAAAAATGGACTACTTTCAGATTTTAACCCAAATTTAATTTTTGATGTTTCATCATTAACTGCGAATGGAAATATAGAAATTTCTTTACAAGGAGAGCTAAATAGTTTAAGATTAAATATATTAACTAGTCAAGGAAGTGAAAGTAGTAGTTTAAAAAATATATTTGATGGCGATGGCGATGAGAGTGATAAAAATATAGTAGCGTTACTTTTTAAAACTATAATAGATAGTCAGATATCAAGTACGTTATTGAGACCTATATCTAAAACGATAAAGAACACTTTTCATATTTCGAAATTTAGAATAGTTTCTGATGTTTTTAATCAAGAAGTATTAGCAAATTCCGACGATCCTAAAACACAGGATCCAAATGTATTTGGCTTCGGAGCTTATTTAGAAGCGGAGAATCCAATATATAAAGATAAGTATTTCTGGGTATTGAAATTAGGAATAATAGATGGAAGTAAATATGATTTTGGAAAAAGTTCTAGTGAAGGACAATCAAATGAAGTCTCAAATTCAGTTAATCAATTTGATTTTAAAGTTGAAAGAAGATATAGATCAGGATGGTCTTACGGAGTTGGAGTGTCAAGGTTAAATGAAGCAAATATGATAGATGAAGAGAAAAAAGGAAATTTAAATTATTATGTTGATTTTAAATTTGAAAGAAAATATAATAGTATAAAAGATATTTTTTCTAAATAAAAAATAATTGGAGGGCAATTTAGGATGAGAAAACACCTAATCGGAATAATATCACTAATAGCTTCTGTAGTTTCATTTGGAGCAGAAGGAGAATATTTAGTAAAAGGGGTAGAGTTTAGAAATTTAAATGAAATACCACAAGATGTTTTAATACAAAAAATGAGCCTAAAAAAAGGACAAGTATTCTCAACAGAAGGGTTATTAAAAGACTATAATAATATAAAAAATAGTAATTATATAGAAGAGTTAGCAATTTACCCTCAAGTTTTTGATGGTGGAATAAAGTTAGTAGTGGATGTTAAAGAAAAAAGAGAAACTAAAGAACTTTTAGAAAAACAAGGGATATTGCCAGCTTCAGAAAGAGAAAGAGTAGATACTTCTTTAGTTGTATCAGGTTTAGAGATAATAGGAAGTGTGAATGTTCCTGTATCAGAAGTCGCTAAAAAGATACCGATTAAAGCGGGAGGATATTTCTCTAAAAATAGAATAGTTAGAGGACAAAGAGAGTTGCTTGAAACAGGTATGTATAGAGAAGTAATTCCAGATGTATATCAATATCCAGAAGGATTAGTTGTTGTTTATTCAGTTATTGAAAATCCAATTATAAATGGAATAAAAATATCAGGAAACACTAAATATACAGCAGAAGAATTGAAAGCTTTAGTAAATATAGAAACAGGAAAAGTATTAAATTTAAATAATTTAAGAGATGCTAGAGATAAGATATTAAAGAAATACAATGAAGATGGATACGTGTTAGCTGAGATAGAAGATATCGATTTAACAGGAACTAATGAGTTAGAAATAGTTATAAATGAAGGTATGGTTGGAAAAGTAGACTTTACTAAAATGGTAACTAAGCAAAAAGGACAAAGAAGAAAAGCTACAGATACACTTCTAAAAACAAGAGATTATGTAGTTGAAAGAGAGATTGAAATTAAAGAAGGTGAAGTATTTAATATTAACGAATACAACGAAACAGTTTCTAATTTGATGAGAACTGGGTATTTTAAAAATGTAAAGTATGAAACTAAACAAAGATCAGGAGAAGGTTCAGGAACAGATTTATTATTACTGTTAGAAGAAGAAAGAACAGCGACATTACAAGGAGCAGTATCTTACGGTTCTGAAATTGGATTGTTAGGAATGTTATCAGTTAAGGATATGAACTGGAAAGGAAAAGGGCAGGAACTAGGTGTAACATTTGAAAAATCAGATGAAAACTATACAAGTTTCTCAATTAACTTCTCAGATCCTTGGATAAGAGATACTGATAGAATCTCTTGGGGATGGAGTCTTTATAAGAACGAATATGAAAATAGTGATAGTATCCTATTTAATGAAACAGATACATACGGAGCTAAGCTGAACGTAGGAAAAGGTTTAACTAAGAATTTAAGAATAGGAATAGGAACAAAAGCTGAATATATAACAGAAAAAACAGATACAGAAGAACTATCATATATAAGCAATGGTGAAGAGCTAAAACAAAAATGGGGAGAGGATAGAAGTTATGGACTATTCAGTATTTACCCATCAATAACTTATGATACTAGAAATAGTTATTGGAATCCAACAGCTGGTTGGTATGGTAAGTATCAAGTAGAAGTTGGATATGCGGATACTATTGATTCTGGAACTTTTGCAAATACAACTTTAGAATTTAGAAAATATCATAGAGGATTATTCAAGGATAATACTTTTGCGTATAGAGCAGTTGGAGGAATAATGACTTCATCGACTCCTGAGTCACAAAGATTCTGGGTAGGTGGAGGAAGTACTCTTAGAGGATATGATGGAGGATTCTATCAAGGAACTCAAAAAGTAACGGCAACAGTAGAAAACAGAACTCAAATAAATGATGTTTTAGGATTCGTTGTATTCTCTGACTTTGGAAGAGCTTGGGATTACCAAGGGGAAGACCCAGGATACCTAAGAGAGGGAAGAGATGCAAAAGCACCTGACGATATAGCAACTACAGTTGGAGTAGGATTAAGAGTTAACACACCAGTAGGACCTTTAAGATTTGACTTTGGATGGCCAGTTGGAGATTCAGAAGAAAGTGGTATGAAGTTCTACTTTAATATGGGACAATCATTCTAATAAATATATATATGGAGGATTCACAATGAAAAAAATAGCACTAATCGCAATGCTAGGAGCATTATCAACATCTGCATTTGCATTAAAAGTAGGATATGTAAACAGCCAAGAGCTTTTCGCAAAATACTCGCAAACAAAGGTTGTTAGAGATAACTTAACTAAAGAAAAGCAAGCTTTAGAAGCAACATTACAAAAGCAAGAGATAGATTTACAAAAACTTCAAGTTGAATTACAAGGAAAAGGAAAAGATGTAACAGAAACTGAGAAAAAAGCTTTTGAAGATAAAGTTGCAGCTTTCCAAAAATTAGTAAGAGAGTCTCAAGCAAAGTTATCTAATGAAGAAGCTAAAAAGATGCAAGAGATTGATAGATTAATAAATATATCTATTCAAAATGTAGCAAGATCAGAAAAATATGATTATGTTTTAGAGCAGGGAGCAATCAAATTTGGTGGAGAAAATTTAACTCCAAAAGTATTAAATGTTATGGAAAAAAGTAAAAAAATAAACTAATAGTATTGTAAAAAAAGAGAGGGATAAAATATTATGACTTATAAAATAGATGAGTTAATATCCCTTCTTGAATGTGAGGTAAAGGGAGATGCCAAGGTAAACATTACAGGGTTATCTCCCTTTTTTCAAGCTCAAGAAGGAGATGTGACTTTTGCATCAGATGAAAAGTTTTTAAAAAAATTAAATGAGACAAAGGCAAGTGTTGTTATAGTACCTGCAGGAATAGAGTTGCCAGAAAATGGAAAAACATATCTACTTGTAACTTCTAATCCTAGAGTTTTAATGCCAAAACTATTAAATTTCTTTAAAAGAAAAACTAAGAGAATGGAAAAAATGATTGAGGATTCAGCAGTTATAGGTGAAGAGACTACCGTAGCTATAAATTCATACATAGGGCACGACGTAAAACTTGGAAAAAATGTTACAATTTATCCAAACGTAACAATCTGTGAAGGAGTAGAAATTGGAGACAATACAACAGTTTATCCAAATGTAACAATAAGAGAGTTTTGTAAAATTGGGAAAGAGTGTGTTATTCAACCAGGAGCTGTAATTGGATCAGACGGATTTGGATTTGTTAAAGTAAATGGAAATAATACAAAGATAGATCAAATAGGGTCTGTTGTGATAGAAGACTTTGTAGAGATAGGTGCGAACACAACTATTGATAGAGGAACTATCGGAGATACTATAATAAAAAAATACACAAAAATAGATAACTTAGTTCAAATAGCACATAATGATATTATAGGTGAAAACTGCTTAATTATTTCTCAAGTTGGAATAGCAGGTAGTACTGAAGTTGGAAATAATACAACTTTAGGAGGACAAGTTGGAATAGGTGGACACATAAAAATTGGAAGTAACGTAATGATAGGAGCTAAATCTGGAGTTACTGGAAATGTTGATGATAATCAAATTTTAGCAGGTCATCCACTGATGAATTTAAAAGATGATCTAAAAGTAAAAGCAGTACAAAAAAAGTTACCAGAGTTATTAAAAAGAGTTAAAGAGTTAGAGAAAAAAATATAAAAATAAAATCTAAAAGGACAGAAAAATCCTTTTAGATTTTTTATTTTTTTAAAGAAAGGTATTTAATTTACAGGGCTAACGTGGTACAATATACAAAATAAGAAAAATGAGGTAGTTTAATGAAAAAGAGAATATTTTTTGATAAGTATGGAGAGATGAGATTTATATCCCATTTAGATATGCTTAGATTTGCAGATAGACTATTAAAGAAAGCTCATATACCTATGAAATACACACAAGGGTTTCATCCAAGACCAAAGATATCTTTAGGAAACCCAGTATCCTTAGGAACTGAAGCTTTTAATGAGTTAATGGATATAGAGTTATCAGAAGTGATGACAAATGAGGAAGTTTTAGAAAGAATGAATTCTGCAGCTGTTCCTGGCTTTAGAGTAAATAAAGTTGAAACAGTAGAGGATAAGAAAAGTATTGTAGACACTTATACAAATGCTTTATTCCAAATAACAGGGGAAAAAGAGGATATAGATACTTTAGAAAATCTATTCAATCAAGATGAAATAATTGAAAGAAAAGAGAAAAATGGTAAAATATCTGAGAGAAATTTAGGTGAGAGAGTTAAAGATTTCTCTAGAGTAGAGAATACGATCGAGTTAGAACTGGTTAATACTTCACCAAATTCATTTTTAATATTAGCAGGTGTGGATATTAAGAACGTACATATAATAAAAAAGGGTTATAAAATCTAAAATATATAATATAAGTATAAAGGAGAAAAGGCTATGCTAGATTTAAGATTTATTCGTGAAAATATTGATACACTTCAAGAGATGCTGGTAAACAGAGGAAGTAACATCGATCTTCAAGAGTTTGTAACATTAGATACAGAGAGAAGAGAGATTTTATCCGAAGTTGAAACGTTAAAAAATAAAAGAAATACAGAGTCTGCGGAAGTAGCTAGAAGAAAAAAAGCTGGAGAGGACGCATCTGAAATAATTGCTGAAATGGGAAAAGTTTCTGCTCAAATAAAAGAATTAGATGCTAAACTTGCTGAGGTAGAGGAGAAAGTAACATATTTCCAAATGACATTACCAAATGCATACCACTCAAGTACTCCTATAGGAAAAGATGAAGATGATAACGTTGAAATCAGAAGATGGGGAACACCAAAAGAGTTCACATTTGAGCCAAAAGAGCATTGGGAATTAGGAGAGAACTTAGGAATATTAGACTTCGAAAGAGGAGCTAAGCTAGGTGGGTCAAGATTTACAATATATAGAGGTGCTGCAGCGAGATTAGAGAGAGCTTTAATCAGTTTCATGCTAGATATACATACAACTGAACATGGGTACACAGAGCATTTAACACCATTTATCGTAAGAAGAGAGGTTTGTGAAGGAACTGGACAATTACCTAAGTTTGAAGAGGATATGTATAAAACAACTGATGATATGTTCTTAATCTCAACTTCGGAGATTACATTAACAAATATTCATAGACAAGAAATTTTAAATGAAAGCGATTTACCAAAATATTACACTGCTTACTCACCTTGTTTTAGAAGAGAAGCTGGATCTTACGGAAGAGATTTAAAAGGATTAATTAGACAACATCAATTTAATAAAGTTGAAATGGTTAAGTTAGCTACTCCAGAAACATCTTATGACGAATTAGAAAAGATGTTAGTTAATGCTGAAACTATTCTTCAAAGATTAGAGTTACCATACAGAGTAATTCACCTTTGTTCAGGAGATATGGGATTCGGAGCAGCTAAAACTTATGATATAGAAGTATGGTTACCAGGGCAAAATAAATTTAGAGAGATTTCATCTTGTTCTAACTGTGGAGATTTCCAATCAAGAAGAATGGGATTAAAGTATAGACCAGAAGGAAGTTCAAAGAGTGAATTCTGCCATACATTAAATGGATCAGGATTAGCAGTAGGAAGAACATTACTTGCAATTATGGAAAACTACCAACAAGAGGATGGATCATTCTTAATACCAGAAGCATTAGTACCATACATGGGTGGTATGACTGTTGTTAAAAAGTAGTCTTTTAGTTCTATTTATCTTGAATCTATTGATTAAAGATATGAGAGTATTGGGAGTTTTATTATTTGTTGGAGTTTTATTAAATGTATTTTTAAATAAAGAGTTACTGAAACATCTAAAAAAATTAAAGTTTCTTTTATTTATCTATCTTACTACTTTTTTAGCTCAAATATATTATAACCAAGAGGGAGAGGTATTTTTTAAAATTTATAATATCTATGTCACAAAAGGTGGTATTTTAAATTTTGCTTCGAGCTTTTTAAGAATAATCAATTTAATTTTATTATCTTGGTTAGTAAATACTCAAAACTTATTGCCAAAAAGTTTAGCATCGTATCAACAAATAATTGAGGATGTAATTGAACTTATACCAGAAGTTTTTAAAATATTTAAGAGTAAAAGAAAAATAAAGTGGTTTTTTAGATATATTTTAAGTCAAATAAAGATAAAAAACTAATAGTTTCAAAAATTGATTTTAGTTCAAAAATTTGTTATATTAATAGATGAATAAAATATCAGGAGGAAAAGTTATGTCATATAATTACAAAGATTTAGGATTATCTAATACTAGAGAAATGTTCGCAAAGGCTAATAGAGAGCACTACGCAGTTCCAGCATTCAACTTCAACAATATGGAGCAAATGTTAGCAATCGTAGAAGCTTGTGCTGAAATGGGTTCACCAGTTATATTACAATGTTCAACAGGGGCATTAAAATATATGACAAAAGAGGTTGCTCCATTATTAGCAAAGGCAGCTGTGGATAGAGCAAGAGCTATGGGATCAGATATTCCAGTAGCATTACACTTAGATCACGGACCAAACTTAGACGCAGTAAAGGCTTGTATAGATGCAGGATTCTCATCAGTAATGATCGATGGTTCTCACTATTCATTCGAAGAAAATATAGCAATCACAAAAGAAGTTGTAGAGTACGCAAAGCAATTTGACGTAACTGTAGAGGCTGAATTAGGAGTTCTAGCTGGAGTAGAAGATGACGTTGTTGCAGAGCACAGTATCTTTACAAACCCTGATGAAGTTGAAGAGTTCGTATCAAGAACTGGAGTAGAGTCATTAGCAATCGCTATTGGAACTTCTCATGGAGCTCACAAGTTCAAGCCAGGAACTGATCCTAAATTAGAGTTAAACATATTAGCTGAAATCGAAAGAAGATTACCAGGATTCCCAATCGTATTACACGGATCATCAGCAGTACCTCAAAAATACGTTGAAGAAATCAAGAAATTCGGTGGACAATTAAAAGATGCTATCGGAATTCCAGATACAGAGTTAATGGGAGCAGCTAAATCAGGTGTTGCAAAAATAAACGTTGATACTGACGGAAGACTTGCATTCACTGCAGGAGTAAGAAGAGTATTCGGAGAGCAACCTGGAGAATTCGATCCAAGAAAATACTTAGGTGTTGCACAAGCTGAAATGAAAGCTTACTACAAATCAAAAATTAAAACAGTTTTCGGTTCAGAAAACGCTTACACTGCTGCAAAGTAGTTTAAATAGAAAACCTGTAGATTTCTCTACAGGTTTTTTTTATTTTATATATTTTCCCATTTTATATATATAAGTTTTACTAATCTCTCCATTCTCCTTATAAAATATATAATCTCCATCTAATTTTCCGTTTTTATAGTTTGCCTCAGATTTTATAGAACCATTTTGATAATAAGAGAACTCTTTTCCATTTTTATAGATATGAGTATTTTCATTTTTGTTAAATTTCGGAAAAATAAATAAAGATAGAACTACAGCGATAGAAATAATTATAGATTTTTTCATTTTAAATACACCTCGATAAGTTTTTATTTAAAAACAATATACCATTCATTACCATATTAGTCTAATATTATAATATATATAATTATTATAAGTTTTATGTTATAATATTGTTGGAGGTGTTAAAATGGATTTAAATAAATTTGAATATATACTATGTGTAGCTCAAGAGAGAAGTTTTACAAAAGCTGCAGCAAAACTTTATATATCACAACCAGCGTTAAGTCAATATGTGGCAACTTTAGAGGAACAAATAAAGGTTAAATTGTTTGATAGAAGTGTGACACCATTAAAATTAACTTTAGCGGGAGAGATTTTTATAAAAAGAGCTCTAGAAATATTGGAGTTGAAAAAAGATTTATGGAGAGAATTGCAAGACTTATCAGATAATTTAGTGGGAAATATTTCTATAGGAGTTTCTCCAAATAGAAGTTTATATCTTTTACCATATTTTTTTTCAGATTTAAAGAATAGCTTTCCAAACATTAGAGTAGAGATTGTTGAAAAAAATAGCCAAGATTTAGAGAAGGGAATTTTAGATGGAAGAATAGATGTTGCTATAATATCATTGCCATTGATGACAGCAGATTTAGATTATATAAAATTTTTTAAAGAAGAGTTGTTTTTAGTTACACCGAAAAATAGTGAATACAGTAAAAGATTTTTGGGTGCAAGAGTAGATTTTGATTTACTTAGTGAGGAAAAATTTATTTTACTTAAAGAAAAACAAAAATTAAGAAATGTTATAGAAAGTATATTTTTAAAAAACAGATTTATTCCTAATATATATTTAGAAACAGAAAGTCAAGAATGTGTTTTAGAAATGATATCTTTAGGTATGGGAGTGGGATTCACATCTAATATGATTTTAAAAAATAGACGATGGGAAGAAAGAGTTGAAGCCTTTTCTTTAAAAGAAAATGGATTAAATCGTGATTTCGCAGTTGTTTTTAAAAAAAATAAAAAATTAAACAATGTTGAAAAAGAATTTATAGAAATTTTACAAAAAAAATTTAAATCATTCTAGCTATTGATTTTTAAAAAAAAATATAGTAATAAAATAGAGTGAATTCTTTAGATAATAAAATGAAAAAACAGGAGGTAAAAATGGCTTGCAGTAATGAATTAAAAAAAGAGATGTACGAAGAATTAAAGAAGTATATAGATGAAATTAAGGAAAAAAATGGTGCCTTAATTTCTGTACTTCATAAAGGGCAAGAAATATTTGGTTATCTACCTCAAGAAGTTCAGGAGTTTATAGCAAAAGAACTAAATCTACCTATAGCAAAAGTGTATGGAGTTGTAAGTTTTTATCACTTCTTTTCAATGGTTCCTAAAGGAAAGTATCCTATTTCAGTTTGTATGGGAACAGCCTGTTATGTTAGAGGAGCAGAGAAAGTATTAAATAGTATTAAAAATTATTTAGGAGTAGATGTTGGAGAAACTACAGAAGATGGTTTATTTTCGATAGATGCATTAAGATGTGTTGGTGCCTGCGGTTTGGCTCCAGTTGTTCTGATAGGTAAAGATGTGTATGGAAAAGAAGATGTAAAAGATATGAAAAAAATATTGGAAAAATATAGAAAACAAGAATCAAAATAGTCATTATTATATTATTGCATTAAAAGTATTTTAGGAGGCTAGCTATGAAAGAGAAAAAGAAAATACTTGTTTGTGGTGGTACTGGGTGTTTATCTGCAAAGGGAGCAAAAATTGTAGAAAACTTGAGAAAATCAATAAAAGATCATGGATTAAAAGAGGAAGTAGAAGTTATTCAAACAGGATGCTTTGGTTTTTGTGAAAAGGGTCCTATAGTTAAGATAATTCCAGAGAATACATTTTATATTGAAGTAAAACCAGATGATGCAGAAAGAATAATAGTTGAGGATATAATTAGTGAAAAAAGAATAGTTGAATTGTTATATATCGATCCTAGAAATGGAGAGAGAGTTTTTGAAGGGGAAAATATGGAGTTCTACAAAAAGCAACTGAGAATTGCTTTAAAGAACTGTGGAAGTATTGATCCTGAATCATTAGAGCAATACATTGCAGCAGATGGATATGCCGCATTGAAAAAAGTGTTGACTACAATGACTCCAGAAAATGTAATAAAGATAATTAAAGATTCAGGTTTGAGAGGAAGAGGTGGAGGAGGATACTCTACTGGATTAAAATGGGAGTTTGCTTCTAAAAATATATCAGATCAAAAATATATAGTTTGTAATGCTGATGAGGGGGATCCAGGAGCTTTCATGGATAGATCTATTTTAGAGGGAGATCCACATAGTATAATAGAAGGAATGGCTATTGCAGGATATTCGATAGGTGCAACAAAAGGTCTTGTTTATATTAGAGCAGAATATCCATTAGCAATAGATAGGTTGAGAAAGGCAATTGACTCTGCAAGAAAAGAGAAAATATTAGGAGAAAAAATATTTGGAACAGATTTTGATTTTGATATTGAAATAAAATATGGTGCAGGAGCATTTGTTTGTGGAGAAGAAACAGCACTTATTCACTCTATGGAAGGTGAAAGAGGAGAACCTACAACAAAGCCACCATATCCAGCAGAATCAGGATATTGGGAGAAACCAACAATTGTTAATAATGTTGAAACACTAGCCAATATAACACAAATTATTTTGAAAGGGGTTGAATGGTTCAGAAGTATTGGAACAAAGAATTCACCTGGAACAAAAGTATTTGCTTTAGCAGGAAAAATAAATAATGTTGGATTAGTTGAAGTTCCTATGGGTATAACTTTAAGAGAGGTTATATTTGAAATTGGTGGAGGAATAAAAAATAATAAAAAATTTAAGGCTGTTCAGACTGGAGGACCTTCTGGAGGATGCTTAACAGAAAAGGATTTGGATACTCCGATAGATTTTGATACTTTATTAGCAAAAGGTTCTATGATGGGTTCAGGTGGAATGATTGTAATGGATGAAGACGACTGTATGGTTGGAGTTTCTAAGTTCTATCTCGAATTTACCGTAGATGAATCTTGTGGAAAATGTGCACCTTGTAGAATAGGCAATACAAGATTGTGGGAAATATTGGATAAGATAACGAAAGGAGAGGGAAGAGAGGAAGATTTAGAGCTATTAAAAGAGCTTTCTCAAACAATAAAAACTACATCTTTATGTGGATTAGGACAAACATCTCCAAATCCTGTATTATCAACTTTAAATCAATTTATGGATGAGTATTTAGAACATATTCATGAGAGAAAATGTAGAGCTGGTCAATGTCAAGCTTTAAGAAGATATCTTGTTAATGATAAATGTGTTGGATGTACGGCATGTGCAAGAGTTTGTCCGGTGGCTTGTATCGATGGGAAAGTAAAAGAGAGACATGTAATAGATCAAAGTAGATGTATAAAATGTGGAGCTTGTCATAGTGCTTGTAAATTTAATGCAATAGATGTAGCTTAGTGGAGGTAATTTATGAAAAATGTTATTGTTATAATAGATGGTAAAGAGGTAGAAGCTTTAGCAGGAACAACAATACTAGAAGCGGCAAAGAGTGCTGGAATAAAAATACCAAGCTTATGTTACATGAATATTCCAGAGATTGGATTTAAAAATGATTGTGCATCATGTAGAATATGTGTTGTTGAAGTAGTAGGAAGAAAAAATTTAGTGCCATCTTGCGCAACACCAATTTCACCAGGGATGATAATAAATACAAATACAATGGAAGTTTTGGAAAAAAGAAGAAATGTATTAGAGTTGATGTTATCAAATCATCCTACAGATTGCTTGATTTGTGCTAAAAACGGGAAGTGTGATTTGCAAACTTTAGCAATGGAGTTTGGAATTAGAGATATAAGATTTAAAGGGAAAATATTTGAATATAGAAGAGAAGTTTCACCTTCAATCGTAAGAGATTTAGATAAATGCATAATGTGTAGAAGATGTGAAAATATGTGTAACAATATTCAGCAATGCCAAGTATTATCTGCAGTGAATAGAGGTTTTAAATCGGTTGTTTCTACAGCTTTTGAATCAGATTTAGATAAAACGAACTGCACATTCTGTGGACAGTGTGTAGCGGTGTGTCCTGTAGGAGCTCTTTACGAGAAAGATTACACTTGGGGACTAATAAAAGATATTGCTAACCCAAGAAAAAGAGTTACAGTTCAAGTAGCTCCAGCTGTGAGGGTAGCAATAGGTGAAGAGTTTGGATATGAACCTGGAACTGATGTAACTGGAAAATTAGTTACAGCTTTAAAGAAATTGGGATTTGATGATGTGTTTGATACTAACTATGCAGCAGATTTAACAATAATGGAAGAGGCTGCTGAATTTAAATTGAGATTAGAAAAATACTTAAATGGAGATAAAGGTGTAAAGTTACCGATACTAACATCTTGCTGCCCTGCATGGGTTAATTTTATAGAGTATCATTACCCAGACATGTTAGATATTCCATCATCTGCAAAATCTCCACAACAGATGTTTGGTGCTGTATTGAAAAATATTTGGGGGCCAGCAAGAGGAATAAAAAGAGATGAAATAATAAATGTTTCGATAATGCCATGTTTAGCTAAAAAATATGAAGCTTCAAGAGAGGAGTTTTCAACCGATGGAGTTCCAGATGTAGATTATTCTATTTCAACAAGAGAGTTGGCTCACTTATTAAAACAGTCAAATATAGATTTAAAAAAATTAGATGATTCAGAATTCGATAATCCTTTAGGATATTCAACGGGAGCGGCAGTTATATTTGGAAGAACAGGTGGAGTTATAGAAGCTGCAACTAGAACTTTATATGAGTGGATGACAAATGAAACTTTAGAAGAGGTTAATTTTGAATCTATGAGAGGAATGGAAGGAATAAAAATAAGTGAGGTAAAAGTTGGAGATACAGTTGTAAGAATAGCTATAGCAAATGGATTATCTTCGGCGAGAGAGATCTTAAATAAAGTTAAATCAGGAGAAGAGTTTTTCCATGCAATAGAGATTATGGCTTGTAAAGGTGGATGTGTTGGAGGAGGAGGACAACCGTATCACCATGGAGATTTTGAAAAGGTAATAAAAAGAGCTGCTGGACTGCAAAATATTGACAACGGAAAAATGTTTAGAAAATCACATGAAAATCCATATATTCAGTCTCTATATGAAAAATATTTAGAACATCCATTAAGTTCAGAGGCACATAGAATACTACATACAAAGTATTACGCTAAAAAAAATTAAAATTAAATAACTATATTAGAAAAAAATAACAGTAGTACCGAACTACTGTTATTTTTTGTTGTCTTTAACTCTTTACAAAGGAATGACAATGTAATATAATCTAGGGAAGAATATCAAAAAATAGATAACCTACGGGAGGACAAATGATAAAAGAAACTAGATTGGTAGAGAATTTTTTAGATATGGTAAAAATCTCATCTCCTTCGAAAAATGAAAGAGCTATGGGAGACTATCTAATTAAACTACTAGAAGAGTTAGGATTAGAAGTAAAAGAGGATAATGCTGGAGAGATAAACGGTGGAAACTGTGGGAATATAATTGGAGTTTTAAAGTCTCCAGGAAAGAAGAGATTTTTATTTAGTGCACACATGGATACAGTAGTTCCTTGTGAAAAAATAACTCCAATAGTGGAGAACGGAATTATAAAATCAGATGGAACATCTATATTAGGTGGAGATGATAAAGGTGGAATTGCAGCTATAATAGAGATGTTAAGAGTAATAAAAGATAATAATTTAGAGCATCCTGAAATAGTAGTAGTATTTTCAATGGCAGAAGAGATTGGATTATTAGGATCAAAAGCTTTTGATATTGAAAGCTACGGTGTAGATTTTGGATTTATATTGGATTCAAGTGGAAAGCCTGGAAAAATAATAACAAAAGCTCCATCAGCAGCAAGAGGAATCATAACTATTATAGGAAAACCAGCTCATGCGGGAATATCACCTGAAAGTGGAATTAATGCATTGACAGTAGCAGCACACGCAATCACAAAAATAAAGCTAGGAAGAATAGATCTAGAAACGACTTCAAATATTGGGGTAGTGAAGGGTGGTCAAGCAACAAATATTGTTATGCCATCTGTAGAGTTAGATTATGAAGCTAGAAGTTTATCTAATGAAAAGCTAGAGGCATTATTAAAAGAAACATTTGATATATTCGAAGATGTTTGTAAAGAGTTTGGAGCTAAAATAGAGAATACAGTAAAAGTAGAATACCCAGGGTTTGTATTAGAGGATAACGCTGAAGTAGTAGAGATTGTAAAAAATGCTTGTGAAAGAATAGGAATACAAGGCGAAACAGTTTCTTCTGGTGGTGGAAGTGATACAAACATTTATAATAGTAAAGGAGTTCCAAGTGTAAACTTAGCAGTAGGAATGTCAAAAGTACATACTTTAGAGGAGTATATTGAAATAAAAGATCTAGTAGATTTGTCAAAAATATTAGTTGAAATTATAAAAGGATAGAGATGAAAACAGGAAAGAAGAAAAATGGAGTTTTAAATATAATATATTTACTTATAATCATAATGGTTATAGTTTTCTTTGCAAAAGATGTTTTTATGTATACTATGACAGAGGTTGAAGAATTTTTATTACCATTTCAATCTCGTATCTACTTTTTAGGAAAAACAGCTAAAGAAAGTACTGAAAGTGTTATAAACTATAAAGAGTTAGTTTCTGAGAATAGTAAGTTGAAACATACAATAGCTGAGAAATCACTAGTTGAAGAAAAAAATCAAAGATTGTTAGAAGAGAATACAAGATTAAGAGATCTTCTAGAGATGAAGGAACACTTTAAATTTAAGTTTAAAGTTGGAAAGATAAGTTTTCAACAAACGAGAGAGATGTATGAGAGTTTTGCGATAAATATCGGAGAAGCAGATGGAATAGAAAAAAATATGCCAGTTTTATTTAAAGAAACTTTGATAGGACGTGTAGAGAAAGTATTTAAAAATTATTCAATCGTACAAATGATAACTTTCCAAGATTCAATAGTTAGTGCAAATGCTGCAGAGGATACAATTGGAATAGTTAAAGGAAATAGAAGTGATCAATTAATTTTTGAACCAGTTTCATTCCATGAGGCACAGTTAAAAGTAGGAGATAAGGTTTCAACATCAGGAATTAGTGATGTTTATCCAAAAGGGTTATCAATAGGAGAGATTCAAGAAATTAAACCCAAGTATGATAAAAATGTAGAGTATATAGTGAAGTTACCATTTAATATAACGGATATGAACGAAATAATAGTTCTTACAGAGGTGGATAGATAATGAAGAAATTATTTATGTTTTTTGTTATAGGAGTATCTATTTTTGCATCAAATAATAGAATTTCAGATATAAAAGATATTTATTCAAATGTAAAAGAGACAGTTTATTTAAATGGAGATGAAAGAAAAAAAGAGTATAGTATAGAGTATATATCTCCAGATTATCTTAGAAAAGAGGTAATACTTCCTAATGTGAATAAAGGAGAGATTTTTCAATATGAAAATGGAGAATCTCTTGTCTATATACCATTATTCAATGAGGTTTCTAAAAATAAAAGTGAAGATGTGAGTAATTTTTTATCAATTATTAAAGATTTGAAAAAAAAGGATCAAAATGATAAAAGTTTTAGTGAAAATTATTATTTAGAAAAAGTAAAAGAGATAAAATATAAAGATTCTTATACGATAAGAGTAAAAGAATATAAAAAAATAAATGGATATCTATTACCAATAAAAATGGAGATATTTGAAAGTGGTAATAAGGTAGCAGAGTTATATCTGCAGGATACAAAAGTTAATAGTGACCTTAAAAGAAAGGAACTAAAAAAATGAAATTTATAAAAACTAAAGGATTGATAGTAAAGAAAGTAGACTTTGGAGAAGGTGATAGAATTATAACAGTTTTTTCAGAAAATTTTGGAAAGATTGATCTTTTAGTTAAAGGAATTAGAAAAAGTAAAAAAAGAGACCAGAGTTCGGTAGATTTATTAACTCTATCAAATTTTACATTTTACAAAAAAGGTGATAATTTTATACTGAATACAATTGACCCTATAGAATTTTTTTATGATTTAAAAAAGGATATAGAAAAATTAGAAATTTCATCTTATATTCTCTCTATAATAAATGAAATAATCTTGCCAGGAGAGAGAAAAAAAGAGTTTTTTCAAAGATTAGAAAAGGCTTTGTATTTTATCGTAAAAAATAATAACTACACTAATTTTTTACTGATTCTAAAAATGATGAATTGGATTATAAAAAATGAAGGTTATAGAATAGATATATCAGGTCAAAAATATTTTAATATTTCTGAATCGGTAATAACAGACTCTGGAAACGATAAAGTTATTCCTTTAAAGAAAGAGTTATTTGAAGTGTTGTCAAATATAGAGAAAGCGGTATCAATTTCAGAGGAAAATGTAGATTTAAATACTTTAATTGATGCAATTATTCTTTATGAAAAATATATAAACTATCATTTAGATACGAAACTAAATCTAAAGAAACATTTATTTGGAGGTTACTCATGTTAAACATAGTTAAAATAACTGACTATATGTCAGAGGAACTTATATCACTTGATCTAAAAGCTAAAAGTAAAGATGAAGCACTAAAGGAGTTATCTACTTTAATTGGAAAATCCAATAAAATAGAAAAAAAAGATGTTATATACAAAGCTCTTTTAGAAAGAGAGAATTTGGGAAGTACAGGAATAGGGAAAGGGGTAGCAATTCCCCATGCTAAGACTGATGCAGCGGAGAGTTTAACAATAGCTTTTGGAATAAGTAGAGAGGGAGTAGATTTTAAATCTTTAGATCAAGAGAAAGTAAAAATATTTTTTGTATTTGCATCACCGTTTAAAGATAGTCAAATTTATTTAAAAGTACTGGCAAGAATTTCAAGATTAATAAGAGATGAAAATTTTAGAGAAAAGCTTTTAAATTGTGGAAATGCAAAAGATGTATTAGAGTGTATAGACAAAGAGGAAGCTTTATAGGGAGAGAGTATGAGATGTCCATTTTGTAATAGCGAAGACACAAAAGTAATAGATAGTAGAGCATTTTCTGAGAATAATTCGATAAAAAGAAGAAGAGGATGTAATAGTTGTGAGAAGAGATTTACTACCTATGAACGAATCGAAGAAAATCCAATTTATGTAGTAAAAAAGAATAAAAGTAGAGAAAAATTTAATAAAGAAAAACTATTAAGAGGATTAGAAAGAGCAACTAATAAAAGAAATATAAGTAGAGATGACTTAGAAAAATTTATTGCGGATGTGGAAAAGGTAATACAAAACACTTTAAAAAATGAAATAACTACACAGGAGTTAGGGGAACTTGTACTAGAAAAATTAAAAGAGTTAGATGAAGTTGCATATGTTAGGTTTGCGTCTGTATATAAAGAATTCGATGATATAAAATCTTTTATTGATACCGTTGAGGATATAAAAAAGGATAAAAAAATATGAAGATCTTAATTATAAACGGACCAAATTTGAATTTTTTGGGAAAAAGAGAACCAGAGATATATGGAAATAAGACTTTAGATATGATAAATAATGAGATTGAGGTATTAGGAAAAAATCTTGGGTTGGAATTAACATTCTATCAATCGAATCACGAGGGTTGTATAATAGATAAAATACAAGACTCATATGAAAAGATTGATTATTTAATAATAAATCCAGGAGCATTTACACATTACAGTATAGGAATAAGGGATGCGATTTTGTCAACTAATCTGAAAACGATAGAGGTTCATTTATCTAATGTTTACTCTAGGGAGGAATTTAGACATAAATCTGTGATATCGGATATATGTATAGGAAAAATTACTGGATTCGGTTCTGAAGGGTATAAAATGGCTCTTCAATACTTAAGTAGTTTAAAAAAATAGGAGGCAAAATGAGAATTTTATTTATGGGAACACCGGAATTTGCGGTTCCATCATTAGATACATTAAGAAAAAAGCATGAAATAGTAGGAATATTTACAAAGGTGGATAAACCGAATACAAGAGGAAAAAAAATAAAATATACACCGGTTAAAGAGTATGGATTACAAAACGAGATACCAGTTTATCAACCAAACTCGTTAAGAACAGATGAAACATTTGAATTAATAAAAGAGTTAAATCCAGATTTAATAGTCGTAGTAGCTTATGGAAAAATTATTCCAAATAATATAATTGATTTCCCAAAATATGGGATAATAAATGTTCATTCATCTTTACTTCCAAAATTTAGAGGAGCAGCACCTATAAATGCAGCGATAATAGCTGGAGAAAAAGAGAGTGGAGTAACAATTATGGATATAGCAGAAGAACTTGATGCTGGAGATATAATATTAAAAGGAGTTACTCCAATATATGAGGAGGATACATTCTTAACTTTACATGATAGATTAAAAGCTATTGGTGCTGAAAAGTTGAATGAAGCTGTAGATCAAATTGAGAATGGTACAGCTCAAAGAGAGATTCAAAATCATTCAGCAGCAACATTTGTAAAACCATATAAAAAAACAGATTGTATAATTGATTGGAATAAAACAGAGGAAGAGATTTTTAATTTTGTAAGAGGAATGAATCCGTTCCCAACAGCATTTACGTCTCATAATGAGAAAGTATTAAAAGTTTATGCTGTAGAAAAATTTAATAGAGTTTACAATGGGGAAAACGGAGAGATAGTAGATTCTATAAAAGGAAGAGGATTTGTTGTAAAAGTAGGAAACGGAAGCGTAATTTTAACAGATATCAAACCTGAAAATAAAAAAAATATTTCAGGAAAAGATAGTATTAATGGAAATTTATTTAAAATAGGTGAAATTCTAAAATAAAATTAATCGGGGGGAGATGTAAAATAATGAAAGCTTCAGAAAGAAAAGAAAAGATTTCAAGAAAAACGATAGAAAGATTAACTATGTATTTAAAATGTTTAGAAAAATTTTCACCAGAGGATTATATATCATCTGAGGAGATGGGAGTTTTATTGGGAGTAACAGCAGCACAAATAAGAAAAGATTTTTCTAACTTTATAATGGACATAGAGTCATGTATAGGAATAAGGGGTAAAGGGTATAACGTAAAATGTCTTTACGAAATGATTGAAAATATATTGGGAATAAATAAACAAAATAATGTAATAATTGTTGGAGCAGGAAAGCTTGGAAATGCTATATTGTTAGAGGGAGAAATAGAAAAGCCTAGATTTAATATTGTTGGTATTTTTGATATAACTAAGAGTAGAATTGGAAAAGAGTATAGAGGAATTAAAATAAGTAGTGTGAGTGATATTCCTAAAATAGCTTCTGAAAAGAAGATTGATATGGCTATTATAACAGAGAATAAATCAATTGCTCAGCAAGTTACTGATATAGTTACTCAATCAGGAATAAAAGCAATTTTAAATATGACATCTTTAGAAATTAAAGTTCCAAAAGATGTTGTAATCGAGCATATAGATTTGAATAGAAAACTTCAAGAATTAAATTACTGGAAAGAAAAGGTGGAGTAGTAATGAAAATTTTAGATGGTAAATACGTATCTCAAAAAGTTAGAGATTCTATAAAAAATGAGATAGTTGAGATAAAAGAGAGAATGGGAAAGGTTCCAGGTTTAGCAGTGATTCAAGCTGGAGATAATTTAGCATCTAAAATTTATGTTAATTCTAAAATAAAGCAATGTGCTGAAGTAGGAATAGAGTCAAAAAACTTTATTTTACCAGCAGATGTAAGTGAAGATGAGCTTTTAAGCAAAATAGATGAACTAAATAAAGATGATGCAATAGATGGTATACTGGTTCAATTGCCGTTACCAGATCATATAGATACACCAAAGGTTATTGAAGCGATAGATATAACAAAGGATGTTGATGGCTTTAAACCTGAAAATTTAGGAAAGGTTGTTTTAGGAGATGAAACGGCTTTAATTTCTTGTACACCAGCAGGAATACTTAGATTATTTGAGGAGTATAAGCTGGCTTTAGAGGGGAAAGATGTTGTTGTTATAGGTAGAAGTAATATAGTAGGAAAGCCAATGACAGCACTTTTAATAAATGAAGGGGCAACAGTGACTGTTTGTAACAGTAAAACGAAAAATCTTTCAGAAAAAACTAAAAATGCAGATGTTGTAATAGTGGCTATAGGAAAAGCCAATTTCTTAAAAGGAGATATGGTAAAAGACGGAGCTATTATAATAGATGTTGGAATTAACAGAGATGAAAATAATAAAATCTGTGGAGATGTAGATTTTGAATCTGTAAAAGAAAAAGTATCGTATATAACTCCTGTTCCAGGCGGAGTAGGACCAATGACAATTGCGATGCTACTTAATAACACATTAAAAGCATTTAAAATCGGAAAAAAAATATAGGGGAGAGTTTAAAATGGAGAAAAAAGAGTTTTACATTGTTGATAAAAGAATATTACCGAATTCAATACAAAGCGTGATTAAAGTAAATGAAATTGTTCAAGCAGAAAGAATTTCTAAATATGAGGCTATAAAAAGAGTAGGAATAAGTAGAAGTACTTATTATAAGTATAAAGATTATATAAAACCATTCTTTGAAGGTGGAAAAGAAAAGGTATTTAGTATTTATTTATCTTTAGAGGATAGACCAGGAATTTTAGCAAGAGTTTTAGACATTATAGCAGGAGAACAAATGAATATTTTGACAATTGTACAAAATATAGCTATTGATGGAATAAGTAGAGTAACTATATCGATTCAAACAACAGAAAATTTACTTAGAAAAATTGAAGAGATGTTAGAAAAAATAAGTTCATTAGATTCAGTAAAAGAGTTAAGAGTTATTGGAAGCAACTAAGGAGGAGTAATGAAGTTAGATTTAGAAAGCATAAAAAAATTAGCTAAAAGTATAGAGGAGCACAACCTTTCTGAAATTAGTGTAGAAGTAAATGGAACAAAGCTTACAATGAAAAAAGAGGAACCGAAAGAAGAGATCGCAGCATCAACAGTAAAATATGTTGAGCAAGCAGTTTCTACATCAAATGAAGTTTCGAGTGTAGAAAAATTAGAAACTTCTGAGATAGTAGAGGATGGAATAGAAGTAATATCTCCAATGGTGGGAACATATTATTCAGCACCTTCACCAGAATCAGAGGATTTTGTGAAAATAGGGGATAGAATAGAAGTAGGAGATACTGTATGTATTGTTGAAGCTATGAAAATGATGAATGAAGTTAAATCAACAGTAGCAGGAACAGTTGTTGCATTAAAATCAGAAAATGGAAAAGCTGTTAAAAAAGGAGATGTATTATTTTTAGTAAAATAGAGGAAAGCGAATAGCTTTCCTTTTTCTTCTTTGAAAGCACAGCGTGTTGTTTTTTATAGAGAATTATGGTAGAATATATAAGTATTCAATTTAAAAAAATAAGGAAGGTGTATTGTAAAGTTGGACACGTATCGTGATATTATTATATTATTTGTATTAATTTTACTATCTGGTTTTTTCTCAGCCTCAGAAACAGCGTTAACTTCTTTTAAAACAACAGATTTAGAAGATGTAGAGAAATCGAATAAAAAGACAGCACATTTATTAAAAAAATGGTTAAAAAGTCCAAATGAGATTTTAACAGGAATGCTATTAGGGAATAACATAGTAAATATTTTAGGTTCATCTATAGCCACTGCATTAGCAATTAATATAATGGGAAATTCTCCTAGAAGTTTAGCTATTGTAACAGGAGTAATGACTGTTCTAATACTTATATTTGGAGAAATAACGCCTAAAATTATGGCGAAAAATAATGCTAGATATTTTTCAAAAGTTGTAATAGCACCAATATATTATTTTGGTGTGTTAATGAAACCTTTAGTAAAAATATTGATGTGGACTTCAATTCTAATTGGAAGAATTTTAGGTGTTGAAGTAAAAACTGAAAGCATTATGTTTACAGAGGAAGATTTAATATCTTTCGTGAATGTTGGAGAAGCTGAAGGAATTATTGAAGAGGAAGAGAAAGAGATGATTCATTCTATCGTTGGATTAGGTGAAACTAATGCAAAAGAGATAATGACTCCGAGAACTTCGATGTTTGCAGTAGAGGGGAATAAGACATTAGATGATATTTGGGATGAGATGATCGAAGCCGGATTTTCAAGAATTCCAGTTTATGAAGAAACAATCGATAACATAATAGGAGTTTTATATACAAAAGACGTATTAAACTATTTAAAAGCAAATAGTACTAATACTCAGGTAAAAGAATTAGTAAGGGAAGCTTATTATGTTCCTGAAACTAAATCAATAATTGAGATTCTTCAAGAATTTAAGAGTAAAAAAGTTCATATTGCATTGGTTTTAGATGAGTATGGAGGAATTGGTGGAGTTTTAACAATAGAAGATCTATTAGAAGAGATTGTCGGAGAGATTCGTGATGAGTTTGATCATGAAGAGGAAGAGACGATAAAAGAGATTGATGAAAATAGATATGAAGTAGATGCAATGTTAGATATAGAAACAATTAATAAAAATTTAGCGATAGAACTTCCAATATCTGAAGATTACGAGAGTTTAGGTGGATTACTTATGTCTGAACTTGGGAAAATACCATCGATTGGTGATATTGTTGAGTTTGAAGATGTAAAATTAGTTGTTATTCAAGTCGAAAAGATGAGAGTATCTAAGGTAGAGATACAAAGAGGGGAATAATAATGAAGAGAATAAAAGCCAGTTTTTATAGCGGATTGATTGCGATATTACCAATAGTTATCACGGTTTATATATTTAACTGGATATTTCAATTATTCTTAGGATTATTACAAGATTCATTTGTAACGGTAGCAATAAGAAGTCTAGTAATACACGCAGGGTTAGGAAAAGAACAAGATTTGCATTTGTATACTCAAATCCTAATAAATGTATTATCTTTTATAACAGTTATTTTAACATTAATAATAATTGGAACTGCTATGAGAGTATTTTTATTCAAAAAAATTGGTACATTTTTAAATAATCTATTAGCTAGAATTCCGCTATTTAGTCAGATTTACAGTACAATAACACAAATAATATCACTATTTGCTTCTGATAGACAGAAGTCTTATCAGAAAGTGGTTATGTTTGAGTATCCTAGAAAAGGGATTTATAGTATAGGGTTTATGACTGCAAGTAGTAATCATTTAGCTGAAGAAGTAACTGAAGAAGAGATGTGTAATGTGTTTTTACCAACTTCTCCTAATCCAACATCAGGAATGTTTATAATATTAAGAAAATCTGAAGTGAAAATTTTAGATATAAAAGTAGATGATGCGATAAAACTTATAATTTCAGGAGGAGTAATATTACCACCAAATAATAAAAAGGAGAACTAGATGTACAAATATCTTTTTTTAGTTTTTATATTCATTGGGTGTAGCAATAAAAAATTAGTAGAAAATACAACGAACTCTGGAACAAAAGATGAAAAATATTTAATGCTCAAAGGAGCAAATTTATATTCATTAGGAAAAAAAAGTGAAGCTTTATCAACTTATGAAGAAATTTTAAAAATAAATAGTAGAAACTCAGAAGCATTGAGAGAGAAAGCAATTATAGAGGGTCAATTTGGAAATAAAAATCAAGCTGAAAAAGATTTGATTGAAGCATTGAAATTAAATCCAAAGGACAATTTAACTTTGAAAAATTTGGGATATTTAAATTTTGAAAAAAAGAATTATAAAAAAAGTCTAGAATATTTAAGTAAGGTTTCTTTAGATTTTAAAGAGGAGCAAGATTATTTTATATTAGGATATATAGAGTTTATAAACGGAAATTTTTTAAATTCTTTAAAATATTATGAATATATTGAGGATGAAGAGATTTTTAATAATAGTTTATTTTTCGATTCGTATTTAAATAATCTCAAAAAAATAGAAATTTTTGATAACGATATATTTTTTAAGATAGAGAATAGAGTAAAAAATAATAAAAATAACACTATAAAATTGTCTGATTTCTATAGTGTATCTTTGAAAAATGATGAATTGTCAGAAAGAGTTCTTAAAAATTATCTAACTTATAATAAAATAGATAGAGATATAGTTAATAAATTAATAAAATTATACTATAAAAATGGAGATAAAGAAAAAGTAAAAAAGGCTTTAAATTTAATTGACAATTGATATAGATAATTATATAGATATAAATTTTTAAAAGAGTAATATTTAGGAGGATTTAAATGGATTTAAAAAAATATGTAGCATTAGTTGAGGATTATCCAAAACCAGGAATAAAATTTAGAGATATCACTCCTCTAATGGGAAATGGTGAAGCTTATAAATTTGCAACAGATAAAGTTGTAGAGTTCGCAAAAGATCATAATATAGATTTAGTTGTAGGACCAGAAGCAAGAGGATTTATATTTGGATGTCCAGTATCATATGCTTTAGGTGTAGGATTTGCTCCAGTTAGAAAGCCAGGAAAGTTACCAAGAGAAGTTATTGAATATGCTTATGATTTAGAGTATGGTTCAAATGTTTTATGTATGCATAAAGATTCAGTAAAGCCAGGGCAAAGAGTATTAATCGTTGATGATTTATTAGCAACTGGTGGAACAATAGAAGCTACAGTTAAGTTAATTGAAGAATTAGGTGGAGTAGTTGCAGGATTAGCATTCTTAATTGAACTAGAAGACTTAAAAGGTAAAGAAAAATTAGAAGGATATCCAGTATTAACTTTAATGAAGTATTAATAACTTTTGAGGCGGCACAAAGTTGTGTCGCCTTATTTGTATAATCTTATTAGAAAGAGGTGTATTATGAAATATTGGCAAGAGATAGAAAGTGAAATAGATAAGCATAATTTAAAAGTAGACAGAGAGAAGATCAAAATGGCTTTCTTTTTTGCAGAGGAATGCCATATAGGACAATACAGAAAATCAGGTGACAGCTATATAATACATCCTGTAGAAGTAACAAAAATATTAATAGATATGAAAATGGATACAGAGGGAATAATAGCAGGAATACTTCATGATATAGTAGAGGATACTCTAATAACGATAGCAGATATAAAATATAATTTTGGTGATGAAGTAGCCCACCTTGTAGACGGAGTTACAAAATTAGACCACTTACCAAATGGAACTAAGAAGCAGGATGAAAATATAAGAAAGATGATAATCGCTATGGCCAAAGATGTTAGAGTTATTATTATCAAATTAGCAGATAGACTTCATAATATGAGAACGTTGAAGTTTATGCCACCAGAAAAACAAAAAAGAATAGCTCATGAAACATTATCGATATATGCTCCTCTAGCTCATAGACTAGGAATAGCAAAGATAAAGTGGGAGTTAGAAGATATGTCATTATATTATTTAGAACCTGAAAAATATAAGGATATAAAAGCTTTGATTGATGAGAAAAAGGATGAGAGAAAAAAATATTTAGAAGAGATGGTAAATAATATAACTCGTCTTTTAAATGAAGTTCAAATTTATGGTAAAGTTAGAGGAAGATTCAAACATTTTTATAGTATATATAAAAAAATGTTTGAAAAAGGAAAAGACTTTGATGGAATATATGATTTAATAGGTATAAGAATAATTTTAGATACTGAAGCAGAGTGTTACAACACTTTAGGAGTAATTCATAGTAATTACAGACCTGTTCCAGGAAGATTTAAAGATTATATAGCAGTTCCAAAATCTAATAATTATCAATCTATTCATACAACTATAGTAGGTCCTTTAGGAAAATTTGTAGAGATTCAAATTAGAACTGAAGATATGGATAGAGTTGCAGAAGAGGGAGTTGCAGCTCATTGGAGTTATAAAGAAAATAAAAAAATAAGCAAAAAAGATCAGGTATATGGTTGGTTAAGAAATATAGTTGAGCTAAATCAAGGAGCTGAAAATACAGAGGAATTTATAAGAGAAGTTACAGGAGATATTGTAAAAGAAACAGTATTTGTATTTTCTCCAAAAGGGGATGTTGTAGAATTGGCTCAAGGTGCAACACCTATAGATTTTGCTTTTAATATTCATACAGAGATTGGTATAAAGTGTATCGGAGCAAAAGTTAATGGAAGAATTGTTCCGCTAGATTATAAATTAAATAATGGTGATAGAGTTGAGGTTATCACTTCTAAGACGGCAAAAGGACCAGGAAATGATTGGTTAGATATTGTTGCGACTCAAAGTGCAAAGAGTAAAATAAAAAAGTGGTTAAAAGATCAAAAGTTAGATGAAAATATTAAGATCGGAAAAGAGTTAATAGAAAAAGAGTTGACTAAACTTGGAATCTCTCTAAAAGAGTTTGAAGAGGGTGCTGTTTTAAAGAAGCATTTAGAAAAACATAACATGCCAACATTAAATGACTTTTACTTCCATATGGGAGAAACTAAAAGCAAAGTTGATGTTATTATAGCTAAATTAAGATTAGAGCAAGAGAAACATAAAGCTTACGAAGAGACGACAGTAGAAGATTTCATAAAAGAACCGACTAAGAAAAAATCAGCAAAAAAAGATGATCAAGGAATAGTTATTGATGGAACAGAAAATACATTAATAAGATTTGCGAGATGCTGTACACCGTTACCAGGGGATAATATAGGTGGATATGTCACAAAGTTAACAGGAATAGCAATCCATAGAAAGGATTGTCCAAATTATATCTCAATGGTAAATCATGATCCGGCAAGAGTTATTGATGTTCATTGGGATGAAAAACTCTTAGAAACACCATCTAAAAAAAGTAAGTATACTTTTGTGTTTACGATTAGAGCTTTTGATAGACAGAGTATTTTAATGGATGTAGTGACAACAATTTCGAATCACAAAATAAATGTTTTATCACTAAATTCTCATAATATAAAAAAGGGATTAGATACAATTGCTATTATTAAAGCAACAGTTGAGTTAAATAACAAAGATGAATATAAACAGTTAGTTAATCATCTTTTAAAAATAAAAGATGTTATATCAGTAGATAGATAGGAGAAAAGAATGACTAGAAAGTTACCAGTAACGTATGAGTTATACGATAAGGATGGAAAGGCAAGAATAGGGAAAATCACGACTCCACATGGAGAGATAGAAACACCTGTATTTATGCCAGTTGGAACTCAAGCAACAGTAAAGGGAATGACTCCAGAAGAGTTAGAAGAGATGGGTTCTGAAATAATATTAGGAAATACATACCATTTATATTTAAGACCAAGTGATGAGCTTGTGGCTAAATTTGGTGGATTACACAAATTTATGAATTGGAATAAACCAATTTTAACAGACAGTGGAGGATTCCAAGTATTTAGTTTAGGAGATTTAAGACAAATTAAAGAAGAGGGAGTATACTTCAGATCTCATTTAGATGGATCAAAGCACTTCATTTCTCCAGAAAAGTCAATCAATATTCAAAATAACTTAGGTTCGGATATAGTTATGTTATTTGATGAGTGTCCTCCAGGAATGTCTTCAAAAGAGTATTTAATTCCTTCGATTGAGAGAACAACTAGATGGGCTAAAAGATGTGTTGAAGCACATAAAAGGCCAGATGAGCAAGGATTATTTGCTATAGTACAAGGTGGAGTATACGAAGATTTAAGAGACAAAAGTTTATCCGAATTAAGTGAAATGGATGAACACTTCTCTGGATATGCAGTTGGAGGATTAGCTGTAGGAGAACCAAGAGAAGATATGTATAGAATTTTAGATTATATTGTTGAGAGATTACCTGAAGATAAACCAAGATATTTAATGGGTGTAGGAGAGCCTTTAGATATGCTAGAAGCAGTTGCATCAGGAATAGATATGATGGATTGTGTTCAACCTTCTAGAATTGGAAGACATGGAACAGTATTTACAAAATATGGTAGATTAGTTATAAAAAATGCTTCATATTCAGAGGATACTAGACCTTTAGATGATGGATGTGATTGTTATGTATGTAGAAACTATACAAGAGGATATATCAGACATCTATTTAAAGCACAAGAAATTTTAGGTGGAAGATTAGCAACATATCACAATCTATACTTCCTATTAAAATTAATGAAAGATTCGAGAGCGGCAATAAAAGATAAAAGGTTTAATGAATTCAAAGCTGAATTTGAAGCTAATTACACAATTGGAAAAAATAGTGAATGGATTAAACCTCAAAAGTTTGATAAATAAAAAATGGGTCTTTGGACCCATTTTTTTTGTAAATAATTAGATATTTTCTTTAGTAAATTTTAATTTGAATTCATGCTCTGATCTAACAAAAAGCATTTCATTTCCATTTGAATCTAAAACTTTTTCAGAAAAAACTCTATAAAGATACATATTTTGACCATCTTGTTCATTCGTACAATTCATAATATTGTAGTTTAAAACTTCATAAAGTTTTCCGTTTTTATTATTTTTCCAAAGCTCTTTATTCATAACACTCCTTCAAGCGGTTATTTCACCACATAGATCAGTTTCCATATATAATTTTATATCCTCAGTAGAAAGATTTTTTCCTAGAAGATACATAAGTTTTGTTATAGCAGCTTCAGGAGTCATATCTCCGCCACTGATAACACCAATTCTTTTTAAGGCACTACTAGCTTCATAAAGGCCCATTTTAACAGCACCTGTTGCACATTGACTTATATTTACAACAACAACACCAGAGTCTATAATAGCCTCTAAAGCAGTTATAAACGATTCAGATGTTGGAGCATTTCCATTTCCATAAGTTTTTAATATTATTCCTTTTATTTCTGAGTGAGCTTCTACAAGAGTTTTAATATAAAGAGGGTTCATTCCAGGGAATATTTCAACTATAAGAACATTACTATTTATAGAGGGATCAATATAAAACTCTTTTTTAGGCATATCTAAAACTCTTTTATCAGTAACTTTTATTTCACACCCAATCTCTCCTAAAGGTCTATAGTTAGGTGAAGCAAATCCGAAATAATTGGTGGCATCAATTTTTCTAGCACGATTTCCTCTTAAAAGTTCATCTCTAAAACAGATAGTTACTTCTGGAATACTTTTAACACCGTATATTCTATTTCCAGCTATCTGAATAGAAGTTATTAAATTTTGAAGAGCATCACTTCTAGGTGTAACTAGTGGCACTTGAGACCCAGTAAGTACAACAGGTTTATCAAGATTTTTAAGCATAAATGATAAAGCTGAAGCTGTGAATGCCATAGTATCAGTTCCATGTAAAATGACAAATCCTCTATAAGAATAGTAGTTCTGTTCAATAATTTTTACGATATCGATCCAAATTTCAGGATTCATATCTGAAGAATCAATTAAATTTGGAATCTGACAGTAATCAGCTGGAAATTTTTCTAATAAAGGATGGTTTTTAGCAACTTCAAACCAATTTTTTGCAGGTCTTAAAGGGCTGTTAGGATTATTTTCCTCACTATTAACCATACCAATGGTACCCCCAGTGTTTATAATAAGAATTTTTTCTAACATTGTACTCCTCCTAAACGTAATCCCCTAGTTACCTAGGGGATTACAGTTTTTATTAGATATCTTTTAAGAATATATTTTGATTTCTATCTGGACCAACTGAAACAACAGTTATTTGACATCCTAAGAACTCTTCAACTCTAGCAAGGTATTTTTTACAGTTTTCAGGTAACTCATCATAGTTTTTCATGTTAGAGATATCCTCTGTCCATCCTGGTAACTCTTCATAGATTGGTTTAGCATAAGCTAACTTTTCAGTAGCTGCAGGAACAGTTGAGTAAACTTTCCCATCTATTTCGTATCCAGTACAGATTTTTAAAGTATCTAATCCACTTAAAACGTCGATTTTAGTGATAACAACATCTGTTAATCCGTTGATATCTACAGCGTATTTACCAACAACAAGATCTAACCATCCACATCTTCTAGGTCTTCCAGTAGTAGCACCGAACTCTCCACCGATTTGTCTGATTTTTTCTCCTAATTCGTTATTTAACTCAGTAACGAAAGGTCCTTCTCCAACTCTAGTTGTATAAGCTTTCATAACTCCGATTATTCTATCGATTTTCTTAGGTGAAACTCCAACTCCAGTAGTAACTCCTCCACTTGTAGGTGATGAAGATGTAACGTATGGGTATGTTCCATAGTTAATATCTAGCATCATAGCTTGAGCTCCTTCAAATAAAACGAATTTATCGTCATCTAAAGCTTTGTTAATTTCAGGAGTAGCATCAATGATTCTATGCTTTAATCTTTCAGTATATCCTTTGTACTCTTCGAAGATTTCATTGAAATCCATAATAGGTGCATCGTATATTTTAGTGAATAACTCATTTTTCTCTTCTAAGTTCATTTTTAATTTCTTAGCGAATAACTCCATATCTAATAAATCAACAGCTCTGATTCCAACTCTTGAGAATTTATCTGAGTAACAAGGTCCGATTCCTCTTTTAGTAGTTCCAATTTTGTTATCTCCACTTCTCTCTTCTTTTAATATATCAAGTTGAATGTGGTAAGGCATAATTAAATGAGCTCTATCACTTATGAATAGGTGATCTACTTTAGCTCCTTTAGCTTCTAATGTATCTAACTCTTTTAAAAGCACTTTTGGATCAACAACAACTCCTGGTCCAATGATACATTTTCCTTGTCCGTGTAACATACCTGATGGTAATAGGTGAAGTATAAACTTCTCTCCATTTACAACAACTGTATGTCCAGCATTGTTTCCACCTTGGAATCTAACAACATAGTCAGCTCTATCTCCAAGAACATCGATTATTTTACCTTTTCCTTCGTCTCCCCATTGAGTTCCAACTACAACATATCCTGCCATTTAAATACCTCCATGTATTATTTCGTTATTTGATTTTTTTTATTTCAATATAGTTGATATTTTTGTTATGTTTACATACAAATAAATCTTCAAATTCTGTTCTGATATTATCAGCAGCCTTAGGACTATTGTGTAAATCAGCTGTATGATATACAACTTCGTACTTTTCTAAATCTTTAGCAAATTCTAAAACGTCAGCGTAATATTGATCGTGATCTGTTTTAAAGAATAAAGTTCCCTCAACTTTCATAATCACATCAAGAAGTTCAAATAGTTTAGGTTGAAGAATTCTGTTTTTTTCATTTCCTTCCCAAGGATCTGGGAAATTGATATATAAACCTTCAATCTCTCCTTTACCAATAAACTTTGTAATGTCTTCACCACGTCTTCTCAAGAAAACAACATTATTAAGATCTCTTTTAACAGCTTTAGTAGCAGATAAAACTAATCTTTTAAATCTTATTTCAAGAGCTAAGTGGTTTCTCTCAGGATATTTAGCAGCCATTCCAACAGCAAAATTTCCACTTCCAGATCCAATTTCTAGATATACAGGATTATTGTTTCCAAAAGCTTTTTGGTTCCAATGGTCTCTGTAAGAATCCATAATTTCACTATCATAGATAATGTGATTAGGGTATTCTACTAACTTAACCATATAAGGGTTATAGTTAATTCTTGGATTTGTGAAGAAGTGTCTCCATAGAGTATCTTCTAATCTTTCTTTCATTCTTCCTCCATAAATTTAATCGTTTTTTCAGCAGCATTTTTATTACTTTTGAAAAACTCTTTTATTTTATCCTCAGAAACAGGATTTGTTTCTAAGAGATTAATAGCATTTAAAAACTCCTCTTTATTATGTATTTTATGACCAATGCCAAGAGTTAAGATATCTCTTGAGATATCTTTTACATTTTGGAGATAAGGTCCAAAAATAGGTGTTTTACCATAGAAAAGAGGTTCTAGTAAACTGTGGCCACCTATATCAACTAATGTTCCACCAACAAATACAATATCAGCGATAGAATAGAATTTTCTTAAAACTCCCATTTTATCAACGACCAATACTTGGAACTCTTCTGTGCAATGATTGTTTTCTAAATCAGTCAATTTTTTATAGTTTAAATTTGAATTTTTTAGAAGAGATTCAATTTCTGAAACTCTTTCTAAATGTCTAGGAACAATGACTAGCAAAGTATTGCTCAACTCTTTATAGATATCTATAAGAATCGAATCTTCACCCTGTCGAGTACTTCCTGCAACGAAAATTTTTCTACAGTTGCTTTTTAACAATTTTTTTAATATCATTTTCTCATTTAAATTAAACTCTTCAAAAGAGATATCAAATTTTAGATTCCCTGAAACCGAAACTTTTGATGAATTCGCTCCAAGAGCAATTATTCTATTTCGATCTTCTTCTGATTGCATAAGAAAACCATCTATTTTAGATAATAAAGATTTTAGAATCCATTTAACTTTACAGTATCTAGGAAAACTTTTATTAGAAATTCTTCCATTAACAATATAAACTTTAGACATTTTATGACCAAGAGTTATTAGGTTAGGCCAAATCTCAGTTTCAATTAGAATTACTCGAGATATTTTTATATAATTAAATATTTTTTTTAGTATAAACATATCATCTAAAGGAAACTTTAATATAGATATTTTATCATCTTTTGAGTATTTATTTAAAGCAGTTTCATAGCCTGTATCAGTAAAAACGGTAATTAAAATATTCTCTTGAAAATTTTCTTTGAGTTTTTTTATAAGAGCGTCCGAAAGATTTATCTCACCTACAGAGGAACAGTGTAACCAAGTATACTCTTCTCCTTTTTTCAGTATTGATAAATCTTGAAATAATCTCGAGAAAACAAATTTCATTTTTTTAGGTTTAAAAAGTAAAAAAATAAAGAGGAAAGGATATAAAAATCCTCTCAACAGATTATAAAGCATTATTATCCTCCAATTTTGATTTGGATTAAATTAGCTATAGCAGCTACGCTTTCCTCTATGTTCATGAAGCTTGTATCAACTTCAATAGCGTCGTCGGCTTTTTTTAGAGGACTCTCTTTTCTTGTTGAGTCTGTATGATCTCTTTCTAAAATATCTTTCAAAACAGTCTCAAAATCTTCTATAATTCCTTTTGAAGCATAGTCTTTAACTCTTCTTTTAGCTCTTTCTTCAGCAGAAGCTATTAAAAATACTTTTAGATCAGCATTTGGAAATACAACAGTCCCAATATCTCTACCATCCAAGATAACTTTTTTACCATTACTAATCTCTCTTTGTAAATCAACTAACTTTGTCCTAACAGCTTTGATAGCTGAAACAGGAGAAACTATTTTAGTAACCTCAGGAGTTCTGATTTTAAGAGAAACATCTTCATTATTTAATATAAATTTCTCTTCAATAATATCAACTTTTATATTATCTAAAATACTTTCAACAGCACTTGGATTATGGAAGTCAATATTATTCTCAAGAATATAAAGAGCTACCATTCTGTACATTGCTCCAGTATCAAGGTATGTTAAACCAAAATTTTTAGCAATTACTTTAGCGATAGTACTTTTCCCACTTCCAGCAGGACCATCTAATGCAATGATATAATTTTTCATAAAAAATCCTCCCTAGGCTTTAATAAGAAGAGCTCTCCACTCTTTATCTCTTTTTATTTCTAGTATTTCAAGACCTTTTTCTTCGACTTGTTTTACTATCTCAGGTAACTTATCTTCAATAATTCCAGAGAATATAATTAAACCATCTTTTTTAACAACTTTAAATATATCTTTTAAAAGAAGTAGAATGACATCAGCTAAAATATTAGCTACAACAACATCAAACTGTTTATCTTGAACAACAGATATTAAATCTCCTAAGAAAACTTGAGCAGTATTTTCAGAAATTTTATTAAGTTCTAAATTTTCTTTTGTAGCTTCAACAGCTAATTCGTCAATATCAGTTCCATAGATATCAGTTGCTCCCAATTTTTCAGCGGCAATCATCAATATTCCAGAACCAGTTCCTACATCGATAACAGTATTTCCAGGTTTGATATTCTCTTCCATTATTTTTAAACAAAGAGAGGTTGTAGGATGAGAACCAGTACCAAAAGCTCTTCCAGGATCTAGTTCAATAACTAATTCATCTTCTTCAGGTTCATATTCTCTCCAAGTAGGTTTAACCACAAACTTTTCACTTACTTTTTCAGGATATAGATATTTTTTCCAACTATTTTGGTAGTCTTCTTCATCGTATTCGTAGAAATCTATAGTAAAAACAACATCATCTCTGTCATTGAATCTTTCTTCAAAAGCGGCCTTTATAAGGTCATTTCTTCTTTGAGAATAAGGATTCATAGGGAAATATGCAGAAACTGCATAGTCAACCATTAAGAATTGCTTTTCATCTTTATAAAAATCTAAAGGATTTTTTGTTTTTAATGGTTCATCGATTTTTAAACCAGTAGCTCCAAATCCATAGAATATATCACAAATCTCTTTTTGAGTATCTTCAATACTATCACTATCAAATATAACTTTTATTTCAACAACTTTCATAAAAACCTTCCTAATTAAATATTCCTAACTCAATAAGAGAAAGGTTGATTCTTTCAATTTTTGTACATTCACCAGTTTCATCATCTAGCTCAATATCTAAGCCATTAATTCTTTCTTTACCTTCAGCAATATCAAATTTTTGTGGTAAAGCAGTTAAGAATTTAGGGATGATTGATTCTTTCTTCATACCTATTATCCCATTATCAGAACCAGTCATTCCAACATCACTGATATAACCAGTACCCTCTAATAAAATTTTGTTGTCTGCAGTTTGAACATGTGTATGTGTTCCATAAACCACAGAAACCTTTCCATCTAAGTAGTTAGCAAGAGCTAATTTTTCTGAAGTAGCTTCAGCGTGGAAATCTATTATAATATGTTTACACTCTTTTCTAATCTCTTCAATAAGAGTATTAGCAGTTGTAAAAGGACAATCAATTGGAGGCATAAAAACTCTTCCTTGAAGTGATACAACAGCTATTTTATTTCCTTTTCTATCTTTTAAAATAGAGTACCCAGTACCAGGAACACCGTTAGGATAATTATGTGGACGAAGAAGTCTATTACTTCTATCTAAATAATCATAAATCTCTCTTTTATCCCAAATGTGATTTCCACTTGTAATAATGTCTACTCCCCAATCTAAAATTTCATCACAAAGCTTTGCAGTGATTCCGAATCCAGCAGCAGCATTCTCTCCATTAACAATTATAAAATCATAGTTGTTTTTATATTTATCAAGATATGCTTTTAAAGTTTTTCTACCAGGATTTCCAACAACGTCACCTATAACTAAAACTTTCATTATTTACCTCATTTCTATATTTGTATTACCAAAAAATATTATAACATTTTTTACTAGAAATTAAAACTCAAAAAATACTTAAAAAAAAAACAAATTGCATGTTGACAACTACACGAAAATGGTGTATTATTGAGTCAGATAATAAACAAACTAGGAGTGACGCATATGTTAACTAAAGAGGAATTTTTAAAAAAAATAGGACAAACTGAAGAGGAATTAAAAGCAAAAGGGCTTGAGTTAATGTTTATAGGTGAAGTTGGATATGGTGACGATGAAGATGACGGATGGGATGTAGTTTACATTGATCCAAGTAGATGTGTAGAAGTAGGTATGGGATGTAAGTGTGCTGTTGGTGGAACACTACACGAAAAATTATAAAATATATTTTAGGAAGGCAAGATTTATTTCTTGTCTTTTTTTATTTAAAAAAAATTTAGTTCTATAAAAAAATATGTTATAATTTCAATATAATCATTTCAATAAGGAGCAGATAATGAAAAGTAGTGGTTTAGTCAAAGATAGAATGGGAAATAAGGTAGTTGTTTCAATGTATAAGGAAAGTGCTTGCTCACACTGTAATAACTGTAGCGAAAGTGCTAAAATAGCAAATACTTTTACTTTTATATCTGATAGAGATGATATAAAAAAAGGTGATATAATAACTTTTGAAATGGAAGATAATCAAGTTTTTAAGGCAGCTATGATTGTATATATCCTTCCTTTGATATTTATGTTTTTAGGATATTATTTGGGAGCTAAAATAGGGTTTTCAGAAGGAAAGAGTATACTTACGAGCTTTATAAGTTTAGCTATAACTTTTTTAGGAATATTTTTTTACGATAGAAAAATAGTTAAACATAAAATGGAAAGAGCAGTAAAGATAATAGATATAGAAAGAAAATAGTGAGGGATTGAAATTATGATAAAAAAAATATCAATAGTTTTTGTTTTATTAGTACAACTAACTTTTGCTAAATACTCACAAGTAGATTATTCTAAAATTTTAAACAAAAATGGAAAAGTTTTCGTCAAAAATACTGGGACTCCTTTTACAGGGATGGTAACATTTCAAAAAGATAGAGAGTTTTACAAAAATGGTATACCAGAAGGGAAGTGGTTATCTTTTTATTCGAATGGTAGAATAAAGTCAATAGAAAATTGGAGAAACGGAGAATTGAATGGAAAGTATGTTTTGTATAGCCAGGATGGACATAAAACATTTCAGACATACTATTTAAAAGGAAAAGACCATGGTTTATTTAAATTGTATCATGAAAATGGAAGGCCACATATAGTTGGAAACTTTAATAATGGTCGAGCAATAGGAATTTGGAATTATTATAATCAGAACGGGAAATTGATAGGTAAAAGAGAATATACAATAGATACTAATCATTTTGATCAAACAAATTAAACGTAGGAGAAAATAACCTTATGAAAATAAAATTAAAAAAATACTTTAATAGTTCAATGCTAATAAACCCGGATAAAGCTAAAAGTTTTTATGAAAAAATCAAAGAGGTTTTGAAAAAAGAGGAAGAGGTAGTATTAGATTTTGCAGGAATACAAGTTACGACATTAGTCTTTTTATATGTACTTTTTACTAATTTATGGAATGAATATGGAAATGAGTTAAAAAATAAATTAACTATAAAAAATGCATCGCAAGGGCTTTTTAATCAAATGATTTATTTGAAAGATAATTATAAAGAACTAAAAACAAAGTTTTTAGGTGTTCACCAAAACTTTGAGATAGCATATATAGGATAATTGTTGACAAAATTAATAAAAAATGTTAACATAAAAAAGTAAAGAAACTATACCAAAAAGGGGTGTAAAAAATATGTTTTTTGAAGAGATACAAAATGAAATATATGATAGTACATTTGATGCTGTTTATAACGCATTATTAGAAGAGTTTAAAGAGGGAAAATTAACTATTGAAAGGTTAATGATGAATATAGACGAGCAACAACAAGTGTTATTAAATGGATTTTTTGAAGGAGAAACAAAGTTTGCTTACGCAAGTGCAACAGTAGATGCACACCAATATGCATTAGCAATGATAAAAAAAGGTTTAGCATAATAAAAAGAATGGAATTATTCCATTCTTTTCTTTTTTAATACAAAAAGTATTTGAAAAATATAAAAAATAGAACACCTGAAAAAGAATAAGCGTTCAGAAAAAAAACTTGACATAAAAGTGTTCTTATTATATACTAATCATGAGACCGAATTTGATTGAATAGATCTATATACCCCCCAAAATCTATTTTAATCTTTTTTATTTTTTAACACTCCCCCGTGTTATAAAAAACCCTCCTCCCCAGGAGGGTTTTTTTATTACTACCAAATAAATTTTAAAATAATTGGAGCGATAAAGATGGTTATGATACCAGCAATAACAATAGATAGTGCACTCATAGCACCTTCAGTCTCACCCATTTCAATAGCTTTGCTTGTTCCTACAGCATGGCTAGATATACCTATTCCCAATCCTTTAGCAATAGCATTTTCAATTTTAAATAGTTTTAACATAAATGGTGCAAAGATATTACCAGTTATTCCAGTTACCATGATAGCAAAAACTGTTATGGCAGGAATTCCGCCAAGTAGTTTACTAACCTCAATTCCGATAGGTGTAGTTATAGATTTTGGTACAAAAGATAAAAGAATAACATCTTGAATACCTAATAGTTTTCCAAGAATTAAAACAGAAACAATTGCTGTTATAGACCCAACTAAAGAACCTATTAAAATAATTTTATAATGTTTCTTTAAGCTATCTAACTCTTTATAAAGAGGAATAGCTAAGCAGACAGTTGCAGGAGCTATAAAAAATCCTAAAATATCCCCACCTTTATTGTAATAAGATGTAGGAATATCAAAAATTTTCATAATTGATAGGATTATTACTAACGCAACTAAAATAGGGTTTAAAATTGGTAATTTAAATTTATTAAAAATATCTTTTCCTATTTTAAAAGAAATCAAGCTTATAAATATTCCGAAAAATGCATTATCAAAAAGTATCTCTTTCATCTATTTCTCTCCTTTCATCATAAAATCAACAAATAAAGCTGTAATAACCATTGTAATCAAAGTTGTTAAAACTAGAAGTAAAACTAATTTAAAAAAATCTACTTTTAGTAAATCTACAACATCCAAAAGTTTTATACTTGGTGGAATAAAAGTTATAATCATATTAACGATAAAAAAATCACCAGCATTTTTGATGCTATCTAGTTTGATTATTTTCAGAGAAAGAAAAATAAATAAAAGTATTAAGCCGTTCACAGTTCCAGGAGTAGGAAGATGAAAAACTTTTTCTAAAATAACACCAAGATAGTTAATACTTAAAATAATAAGAAATTCGTATAACACGATAAGCCTCCAGATTTAAATTTTTTTTCTAAAAATACTAAAGAGGTGCCCCAAAGGAACACCTCTAAATTAAAATTAATCTTTTCTTTTCATTTGTGGGAAAAGGATAACGTCTCTTATTGATGGTGCACCAGTTAAAAGCATGATTGCTCTATCGATACCGATACCTAATCCACCTGTAGGAGGTAATGCGTATTCTAAAGCTTCAATGTAATCGTCATCGATAACAGCAGTAGCTTCGTCGTTTCCTAATAAAGCTTCTTCAACTTGAGCTTCTAATCTTCCTCTTTGATCAGCTGGGTCATTTAACTCAGAGAACGCGTTAGCATACTCTCTAGCATCGATAAATAACTCGAATCTGTCAGTAAATCTTCCATCCTCAGCATTTCTCTTAGCTAGAGGAGAGATTTCAACTGGATGTCCATAGATAAATGTTGGTTGTACAATATGTTCTTCACATTTTTGCTCGAAGAATTCATTGATAATATGCCCAACAGTAGTCATGTGATCAGCAACATGAACATTGTGTTCTTTAGCTAAAGCTTTAGCTTCCTCAACAGTTAGGTTTTGCCAGAAATCAGCACCAGTGATATCTTTTATCATATCAACCATGTGAATTCTATTGAATTTATCAAGGTTGATTTCTTTTCCATTGTATTCGATAGTAGTAGTTCCTAAAACATCAGTTGCTAAGAATTGGAACAGACTTTCAGTTAAGTCCATCATATCGTTGTAATCCGCATAAGCTTGGTAAAGTTCCATCATTGTGAATTCAGGGTTATGTCTTGTTGACATACCTTCGTTTCTGAAGTTTCTGTTGATTTCATAAACTTTATCAAATCCACCGATTATTAATCTCTTTAAGTAAAGCTCAGGAGCTATTCTTAAATATAATTCCATATCTAAAGCATTGTGATGAGTTATGAAAGGTCTTGCAGCAGCTCCACCAACGATAGGATGCATCATAGGAGTTTCAACTTCTAAGAATCCTTTTCTGTTTAAGAACTCTCTGATTCCGTTTATGATTCTAACTCTTTTCATGAAAGTATCTTTTACTTCTCTGTTCATGATAAGATCTAAGTATCTTTTTCTATATCTAGTTTCAACGTCAGTTAATCCGTGGAATTTTTCAGGAAGAGCTCTAACGTTTTTAGAAAGTAACTCAACATGAGAACTTCTTAAAGTTAACTCTCCTTTTTGCGTTATAAATAAAGTTCCTTCAACACCGATGATGTCTCCAGCTCCTAATTTTTTAACAATTTCAAAAGACTCTTCTCCAATTTGGTCTTGTCTAATATAAACTTGGATTTTTCCAGTTTGGTCTTCGATATGAGCAAATACAGCTTTACCTTGCTCTCTGAATCCCATGATTCTTCCCGCTGTTTTAAAAGTAGTCTCTGCTTCTGGAGTAGATGCTAAAAGATCTCCAACCATATGAACTTTATCATATTTTTTTCCGAATGGGTAAACTCCAAGAGCTTCAATCTCTTTTATTTTATCCCATTGCTCCATAACAAGACGTTCTTTTGCAACTCTGTCAAAGTATTTTTCCATAGTTTTTTCTCCCTTTTTTAAAATTTATAGTTTCAATAAATATATGCTACTTTTTCTACCCCAAGTACTGCTAGGGTTATTTTCTCTAGACTTTCTTAAGTAATCTTTAGCTTTTTCAATATCACCTTTTCTATGATAAATAACTCCTAAATAATAGTAAAGCTCAGATGTATTTTCATCAGGAGTTGTTATTTTTTCAAAGTCAATAAGAGCTTTGTCAAAATTATTCATCGAGAAATATGTTTTTCCACGATAGAAGTTAAGTTCAGAGATATTTGTAGATGTATTTTCTGCTTTATTAAAGAATATTAATGCTTCATTATAACTTCTTCGATTAAGAGCCTCTATTCCATTTGTTATATCTTTAGATGAGTCAGAAGATGGAGAGATAATAGTTACATTTTCATCTCTTTTCTGATCAATTAAAGAGCTAGAAGGTTCTGATGGTGAAGTTATAAATGTAGGGGTATCTGTAGTTGTTGCAGAAGAAGTACCACCTAAGCTTAGATAGTAGTTTCCTTTATCATTATCCCCATTTTTTGTATATAATGAACCAATTAAAAAGGCCAATTCTTGACTTTGAGAGTCGCTATAGAATTTTTCTAAAAATTGAAGTTCATCTAATGTTGCACTATTTTTTTCTTTAATAGCTCTCATTACTTCAGTATTTAGTTTTAAATTATTTCTATTGTAATCTAAATAGTAATTGTTAATAACAAAGCTTCCAGAACTAGCTTTTTCTTCGAAAGCAAGAAGCTTTATATTTTCTTCCTCATTAAGTGAAAAGTTTTCTTTTAAATATCTAATCTCTTTATTAATTAAAACTTTATTTTCACTTGTAGAGCTTAGGTCTAGTACCATAAATGCAACATCTTTCTGTCTGCTGTTCGTAGGGAATGCAGCAAGATATAGTTGGGCACTTTTTACCAATAAATCTAAATTTTTATTATTGTAGCTGTTTAAAATTATATCATAATTATCTTTCTCAGTAAAATTATATTTCAATTTATTTTTTATCTTAACAGTACCAATATATGTGAAACCTCTATAAATTTCAGCTACATATTCACCTTGGTATAAACTGTTGAAATTTAAAGAGTTATTACTGATATTAAAAGTATAATCACTTTTAATAGGAGAGGAAATCATTTTCACTCTATCAGCATTAATGTTATTAATAATTAGTGTTTCACCTGCATAAACTTCCATAGGTGCTAAAACTTGAGAAGGTAGATACTCACGAATAGCGCTACTAGATAAGTCTCTTTGTGTTAAATCAAATAAATAAGTTACACCAGATTCATTCAGGAAAAAATTGTCCTGTGGTAAAACTGGATTTTTAACACTAGGAACAACAACTTGAGTTTGCTTTGGAAGTTGTGTTTGAAGATTTGTACAACTAAAAAGAACTAACGCTGTTGTAGAAATTAAAAATATTTTTTTCATTTACCCCTCCTTTAATAAAAAATAGAGCAAAGAGATTGCTCTATTCTAGCTTTTATTGTACCTCAATTATTTCAATCTCTAATTGGTTTATCTCTATACCATTATCATATATAACATAGGCAATTGTCAACTTATTTTCAGAATAAACATATTTTTTACAAAAAACTGTAAAGTTCTTTTTTAAATATGGAGTATTATAAATAAAATCAGTTTTTGAATCAGGTTTTATGATAAGAGTACTTTCGATTTCACCAAACTTAAAAATCTCGGTAAGATAAGGGGACATTCTTATTTCACCTTTTCCATACTTATTATCATAAGTGAAAGCAGTAGTTTCGTCTGAAACTACTTTTTGAGCAATCATTTTTTGGGAGATTTTTTCACCGAAAGAATCAGTGCTATTAATTATTATTTTAGCCATTAATAGTAGTCCTTTTCATCGTCGTCATATCCCATATCATAATAATCATCGTGATCATAAGAATCTTCACGGTCGTAATATTCGTCATCATCCCAATCACCGATATTGTCTGCTCCTAAATATTCTTCTTTCCAGAAATCTAAAACAGAGTTTATTTCGTTTGAGTCATCAACAGCAATTAGATCATCCTCATCCTCGTCATATAAGAATATATAGTTAGTTCCGTCAGAATCCTCAGTTATAAGGTATTCCTTATCTCTAATAATAAGATTTTCTAAGACTGTTATTTCAAACTCCTCGTCATCGATGATGTGATAAAAAGTTTCTCCTTGCGAATACATTGTTTCCTCCTAATAATTTATAAAAATAAAATAAAAAAATAAAATTAAAAACTACTTATGATATTTAGTATTTTTTATTATACTAAACCATCTATAAATTTGCTCAATTAATATTAATCTCATTAATTGATGCGGGAAAGTCATTTTAGAAAAGCTAAGTCTTAAATCTGCAGCTTTTCTAATTTCGTCAGAAACGCCATAAGAACCACCGATTATAAAGTTGATAGTGTTATCACCATTAACTCCAATTTTTTCGATATGCGATGCCATTTCTTCCGATGAAAAATTCTTTCCACTGATATCTAAGAGAATTTTAAAACCTTTATTTTTTTCTAAAGTTTCTAAAATTGCTTTTGATTCCTTTTCAATAGAGATATTTCGATTAGAATCGTTACCATCTTCTTTTAATTCAAAAACTTTTAATTTACCAAATGCTTGAAGTCTTTTAGCAAATTCTTGAATTCCATCTAAAATATATTTTTCTTTAATTTTTCCAACACAAATAATATTTATATTCATTTTCTTTTGAATCCTTTCTCCATATCTAATAGGTTTATTTTAAATGTTATTGGTCTTCCATGAGGACAAGTGAACCGACCTATCTTATGAAGATCTAATATAAGTTTTTCCATTTCGGAAATAGTTAGTTTTTCGTTAGCTTTAATAGCGCTTCTACAAGACATAGAAATAATCATACTTTCGATAACTTCATTTTTTGAGTTAACCTTATTTAATCCTTCTAATACTTCGAAAAAAATATTTTCAAAAGAATCTTTACTTTTCAAAGAAGGGACAGATCTAATTAAAAAATCTAAATCATTAAATTGATCTATTTCAAAGCCAAAATCTTCAAAAAAGTTAATTCTTTCTTTTAGAAGTTCAATCTGTTTTAAAGTTAAAGAAACTTTTATAGGAACGAGTAAGGTTTGTGAAGAAATCTTATGTTGACTATACTCGCTTTTAAGCTGCTCGTAGAGAATTCTTTCGTGAACAATATGTTGATCATAAATAATTAAATCGCCATCCTCTTCAACTAAGATAAAAGAATTTGAAAATTGTCCTATGATTCGTATATTTTTTAAAGGTGTTTTTGAAACATCCTCTTTAATATTCGAAACTTTATTTTCTATAGAATCTATAGAATTCGAAGAAGTTATATTTTTGACTTCTTTTTCAGCATAGTTATCTAAAGATTCTATTGTAAGAGCCAATGGTTTTCCTTCTGTTTTAATAGGAGAAAATTTACTTGGCAATTCAAAACTAGAAACTTCTTTCTTTTTAGAAAACATATTATTTTCTTCAAAAGAAATTTTATTTTCCTCTTTTACATCTTCCATTCTTTTTATATCATTAATTTCAAAATTTTCAAAAGAATTTTTTTGATTATTTAAATTTTTCACTTCATTAATATCGAGCTCATCAAAATCAACAGTTTGCTTTTTTACTTCCAAAATTGGAGTAGTAAAATCTTTGTTAATATTTAAAGCTGAATTAACAACAGAGTAAATTTCATGATAAATTTTATTTTCATCTGAAAACTTAATAATTTTTTTTGAAGGATGAACATTAACATCGATAGATTTAGGATCAACCTTTAAATTAATTATAGCGAATGGGTATTTCCCTTTCATAAGGTGAGTATAGTAGGCATCAATTAAAGCTTCCTCTATAATTTTAGATTTAACAGGTCTACTATTAACAAAGGTGAAAATAAAATCTTTAGTAGATCTAGTTAAAGAAAGGTTACCAACATAACCAAATTCAACATTTTTTAAATTCTTAAGCACAGAAACTCCAAAAAGTTCAATAAGGGTGTTTTCTATTCCGTTACCACTTGTACGAATGCTTTCTTTGCCATCAATACAAAGTATAATAGAAACACTTGGATTTGCAATCGCCTCTTGTAAAACAATTTCCTTTATTTTGGTATTTTCAGTCATATCTTTTCTTAAGAATTTTAATCTTGCAGGAGTATTAAAGAATAAATCCTTAATCTCTATTTCAGTGCCAGAACTTTTTTGAATTTCTTTTAGATTTGTTATTTTTCCACCCGAAACATTGATTGAATAACCAATGGAATCATCTTTTCTTTTTGTTGAAATAATCATTTTGGAAACAGCGGCAATAGAAGAAAGAGCTTCCCCTCTAAAACCATAAGTATTTAAATTAAAAAGGTCCTCTTTAGAAGCGATTTTACTAGTAGCATGTCTTTCAATACAAAGAAGAAGATCTTCTCTAGACATTCCTTTACCATCATCGGTAAATTTAATATCTTTCCCACCTTTTTTTACATCTATTTTAACATATTTACTATCTGCATCAAGTGAGTTCTCTAGAAGTTCTTTGATTAAACTTGCTGGATTTTCAACAACTTCACCGGCAGCAATCATATTCGAAAGAGACTCGTCTAAAATTTTAATAATTCCCAAAATATCACCTCCCACAAAAATTATAACATTATTTATTATTATACAGATTTAAAATAATTTCAACTATTTTTTTTATAAAATATAAATTTTTTAGTAAAAATTATATGATATAATAAAATATAAAGTACTTATAAGGAGTGAAAAATGAGATATTTACAAATTATAATATTGCTAATGACCCTTGGAATTAAAAGTTTTTCATACAATGTTGATGATTATATATTCTTTAATAAAGGTTTAGAAGCTAATGACAAAAGAGATTATAAAAACAGTTTGTTTTTTTATGAAATTTATCAAAAAAATTTTCCATATTCATATCCATTAAGAAGCAATTATGCTAAATTTTATATTGCAAAAAATTATATGGATATGGGGAGACTAGATGATGCACTTTTATATTTTTCAAGAGCCGTTTATGTTCCTGAGAAATATGTGAAGCAAGAGGTAAAAAAATCGAACTATTTTCAATATAGACGTGATTATTTTTCTGGTGAGATTTATCTTAAAAAAAATGATTTAGAAAAATCCAATGAATATTTTAAGAGATTAGTTTTAGATTATTACGATCCACAATTAGAACCTTATGAAAAAAAGGCGTTAAAAATATTAGAGAAAACAAATGAAAAATATAAAAAAATATATGAAGTTAAATATGACAATAATTTTGAATCTTTAAATGAGATGAGTGTGGATGAACTTAACAAATTAAGTGATTATTTTTATCAAAAACGAAAATACAAGAGTGTAATAGCTGTTTTAGATAAAGTGGGAAGTTTTGAAGAATTGAATTATGATAGAAAGCAAATTTATATTCAGAGCTTGTTGAGATTAGAAGAGAATAAAAAAGTTATAGAGTTAACAACAGATGTAAATAGTGACGAGATGAGATTGAGTTTTTACAGAGGGATAGCTTTTGAGCAGAGTAAAGATTTTCCAAGAGCTATATATAACTATGGAGTGATAAAAGATTTAAGATTGAAAGATAGAGCACTTTTCAGAATAGCAAGAATATATTATCAATTAGAGGATTATAAAAAGGCTAAAGATACACTTGAAAAGACGACTAAAAGAGATGAAAGTATAGATAGTTTACTTTTAGATATATACATAAAATTACAAAATAAAAAGAGATTTATAGCTGACTACAACAAATTTAAAGAGTTGTATCCACAGAATCCAAAAATGGGATTGTATTATATGGTTTATAATAAATTGAATAAGAAAATTGAAAACCCATGGGAGTTAGCAAACTATAATATTTTCTTTACAAGTAATTATGTTGTAAGGAGTTATTTGAACTCGTTAAATGATTTTGAAATAAAAAATACTTATAAAGAGGAAGTTTTAAAAAATGCATTAACTGAAATTGGAAAGTTGGGTAGATCAGAACTTTTGGAGGTAGCAGTTCAAAGTAGTAATTTTGATTTAGATTCGGAAAGCGTTCAAGATAAAATAACAATAATAAATAGCTTTGTAGATAGTGAATTTTATAAAGAAGCCTTTGATAAAGTGTCTGAATATAAAAGGGAATTTTATAGATATAAAAATTTACTGCACTATATTTATCCAAAATATTATAGAAAAGATGTTGAAAAAGCAAGAAGAAATTATATACTTCCTCAATCGTTGATATATACAGTTATGTATACTCAAAGTGGATTTGATAAAGAAAGCATTCAGTTTGGAAAAGTTGGTTTGATGGGAATTCCAGAAGAGTTAATAAAAGGAAGAGAAGAGGAATATTTTGATTCAGCCAAGAATATAGAAGAGGGAACTAGGAACTTAAAAAATGTATATGAAAAAAATAATGGAATGATTTTAAAAACCTTAATAGAGTATTTATATGGTGAAAAAGTGGTCAAAACTTTAAACTTTGAATTAGATGGAGATCTTAAATTGGAGACAATAACAGATGAAAAATTCCAAAGAGAGATAGAGGAAATTGTTTATACATATGCTTTTTATAGTGCTATATACAATTAATAATAAAATTAAAAGGACGGCAAAATGAGAAATACAAAATGGATATATAAATCTGAAGAATTCAAAAAAGAAGATATAGTATTAGATAGAGATATAGAACAGATACTTTACAATAGAGGAGTCATATCAAAAGATGAAATAAATTTTTTTATAGATGGAACTCTAGAAAATCTTATGAATCCTAGTGAGTTAGTGGATGTTGATAAGGGAGTTCAAAGAATATTAGAGGCCAGAGACAAAAAGCAGAGTGTTTGGATATATGGAGATTATGATGTTGATGGAATAACTTCTACCTCTTTGTGCTATTTAGCATTAAAAGAGATAGGGATAGATGTGAGATATTATATTCCCTTGAGAGATGAGGGGTATGGTTTGAATAAGGATGCTTTGACATACATAGCAGGAGAGGGAGGAAATTTAATAATAACAGTAGATTGTGGGATATCTTCAATTGACGAGGTTAGTCATTCCAATATGCTGGGAATGGATATGATAATAACGGATCATCATGAGATAAATAATGTTTTACCATCAGCATACGCAGTTATAAATCCCAAGAGAGAGAATAATAAAAGCGATTATAAATATTTTGCAGGTGTTGGTACAGCTTTTATGCTTCTTTTAGCTTTGTATAAAGAATTAGGGAAAAAGAACGATATATATAAATATTTAGATATAGTTGCTATTGGAACTATAGCTGATATCGTGCCATTAAAAGGTCAGAATAGGCTTTTGGTTAAGAGGGGATTAGAGTTATTAAAAAGTAGTAAGTGGCAAGGGTTAAATATGCTTATGAAAAGGTTGTATGAAAATCCGATGGATAAGAAATTTGATACATATGATGTAGGTTTTATAATCGCACCAATTTTTAATGCTGCAGGAAGATTAGAAGATGCAAAGATGGCTGTAGAACTATTTGTAAGCGATTCACATGTGGTTTGTGATAATCTAATATATGAGTTGATAAATAAGAATAGTGAAAGAAAAGAGATACAAGAAGATATTTTAAAAAAGGCTATTGAAAAAATAGAGGAAAAAAAATTGGATGAAAAGAGTGTAATTGTTGTTGCGGAAGAGAAATTTCATCATGGGGTAATAGGGATTGTGGCATCGAAGATATTAGATAGATACTATAAGCCAACAGTTATAATGGAGATAAAACCTGAAGAGGGAATAGCGACAGCTTCGTGTAGGAGTATAGAGGCATTTAATATGATAGAAGCTTTAAATTCTATGAGAGAGTTGTTTGTTAAGTATGGCGGGCATGCTGGAGCTGCAGGTTTTTCAATTCCAATTGAAAATATAGAGGAGTTTTCAGAAAGAATAGATAAGTATGCTTTTGAAAATTTAAGCAATGAAGATACGAAAAAACCTATAAAAATAGATTGTGAACTTTCGATGATTAAGATATCTTTTGATTTAATGGATAAATTATCGTTATTAGAACCATATGGATTTGGAAATGCTTCACCTTTGTTTTCGATAAGAAATTGTAAGTATTCAAATTTTAGAGCGATAGGAAAAGAAAAAAATCATTTGATGATGGATTTAATAAAAGATGGAGTAGAAATAAAAAATTGTGTTTGGTTTAACAGTGAAGATATGTTAGAAACAATTTTAAATAACCAAGAGATTGACGTAGCTTTTAAATTAAAAATGGAAACTTATAAGGACAAATATCAATATAAAATCTTTATAGAGGATATAAAACCTTCGATAAAAACTTTAAATAATTACTCGGAATATCAAACTTTATACAATTTAAAGTTTCCTATAAAATCGATATTTTATACAAGAAGAGATGTTGAAAATGAGAGATTAAATATTACATTTATAAATGAGGATGTTTCTATTAATAGCGGAAAAAATAGTGTTGGATTTTTAGATAATCAAACAAAAGTTTTATTAAAAAAAATGAAGGACTATTATGGATATACTTTTAATGTTAAAGTTGAAAAAATTATAAAAAAAGAAGAAAATTATAATGTGCATATTTTAATAGAGAAAAATGAAGAGTTCAAAAGTCTAGCTATTGAAGCAGGAAGTTTATTTAGGGATATAAAAACATTTTTAATTGGAGATTTAGAATATAACTCTTTACAAAAGAGAATTCTTAGAACTGTATTTAAAGAGAAGAAAAAAGTTGTTGTAAATTGCGAGATAGGAAGAGGAATAGAAACAGTCATAAAGACAATAGAGTTATACAATAGAATGACAGGGAAAAAAGTGTGTGTGGTTAGAGATAAAGAGGAAAGAAAGGAAGGGGGGGATTATTATATCTATATAGGTGAAGCATTAAAAACCGGAGAAGAGTATGATTTGATAATTGGAAAAAATAAGGTAAAGTATGATGGATATGATTATATAGAAGATAGCTATAAAATATTAGATAATATAAAAATTGTCGACGAAAGAGAGCTTTCAGGCTTTGAAAAAATTTTTAGTAAAAAATTATCCCAAGGTGAGAAAATAAAAGCTATTCACGAGATAAAAAATGGAATGAAATATTTCGCAACAGAAGATATAAAAGTTATATTCTAAATGTTGTGGTAAGGATAACTGTATAAAGAGGAAAAGTTGTTACTTTTAAGTATAAAATTCTTAGGATACTTTAACTTAAAAATGGCGGTGAGATAATGTATAAAGAAATGACAGCTAAAATAAGGGTTTCTTTGAGAGAGCAATGGTTTTATCATGTTATAATAGGAGTGTTATTTTTAATTTATACAGCGATTGTAATATTAGGAAATGGAATATTTTTAGATGATATTGTGAAAGTTTTGGGATTTTTATTTTTGATGACAGGAATTGGAAATTTAATATACTCCTTTTCTGGAATAGGAGAAAGAGAATTTCATTGGGGTGAGATTTTCTTTTGGGGTATAATCGAAGTTTTCTCAGGATGGATTCTACTGTCTGAGAGATTGCTTGTAGCCGAGAAGAACTTAATTGATGAGGTTAGTTTGGCTATTGAAAAGGTTATTGCTTCGAAGGTTGAACTTAGAGGCTATCTTATTATATTTTACATAGGAACCTTTTTAATGTTTAGAGGAATAAGTCATATAGTGACAAAAATATATGAAGACGATGGAATCAACCATAACAAGACTTTAGTTGTTATAAAAAGAATATTGATATTAGATGGTTTTATAGATTTTATATTTGGAGTCTTAGTGACTTTATCGATGTATTTAGCTCAAGGCGTATTTTACTACATTGTATTTACATATATATTTATAACTTCTATATTAACTATTATATTTGGATTAGGAACGAAATATTCTTTGAAAATTGAGAAAAATGAATTTTTAGAGAGTGAAGTTTTAGAAAAAAATGGTGAAAAAAAAGAGACAATGTGATTTGTCTCTTTTTTATTATTTAATACTATTTGTTGTTTGCTCTAAAATCATCTAATCTCTTATAAAGCATAAGAGCAGCACTGTTTAAAAGTTTATCTTTGATAAATTCGTTTGTTGGATTTTCAAAGTAGTCTGTAGCAATTAGAGTAGCTAAACCATGTCCGAATAACCAGCAATCTAAAAATAAATCATTTTTAAATTCAGTGGGAAGATTATTAAATCTTTCATCTTTCTCCATTTCAACTTTCATTAAGTCTCTGAATTTTTTTAATAGATTAGCATAAGAGTTATCTCTTAAAAATATAGATTTGAATAATTGTTTCTCTTCTCTTGCAAAAGTGCAAAGTCCGATACCGCTATTAAGGAAAACCATATCTGTTTCAGGTTTCATAACATATTCCATAAATATGTTTTTTGCTTTTTCGATAAGCTCTAATTTAAGCTCATCCATAGATGTGTAACAGCTATAGATAGGTGCTGGTGAGCAATGTAAAGCTTTAGCTAAATTTCTTGCTGTTATTTCATCTAAACCGTATTTAACAAACATTTCAAAAGCTTTTGCATGTATTTGTTCTCTTTTAAAAATGGCTTTTTTTGGCATAAGGCCTCCTAAAAAATTAGAATTTTTTTACAAAGTTAATACCTATACTAGATATTTCTTTTTCGTATTTTATATTTTCAACAGTTCTTGTGTCGTAGAAGTAGTGGTTAAATGCTACTGTCCATTCCATAGTTTCGTTTGGTCTGTATTTAACTCCAGTACCAACCATTGTTGAATCAAGTGCGTATTCAGTTGCAGCAAAACTCTTATCTGGTGCTCCAGTGTCAGCGTAGTTGAATCCAACTAACCAAGCGAATTGGTTTGTGAACCAGTACTCAGAACCTACAGAGATTTCCCATCCGTTATCGTAGTCAGTTGAAGTTTTTCCGATTCTATCCATAGTAGCTGATTCGTTGAAGTAGTAGTTACCACCGATGAATGTTGTCCATTGATCAGTTACTTTATAAGATGCTCCTAAAGCAGCTAAAGCAGGTAAGTCTCTTCTTATTTTTTGTCCATCTTTATAAACTGGGTATAATCCAAGTAGTGCATCAGATAGTCCAAAACCATCAGGTTTAATTTTAGTGCTATCACTAATATCAGATTCTGTTTTGAAATTAAGTTTTACTTTTGTATCGTATCTAAATCCAACATTTAATCTATCGTTAGGTGCATAGTTTAAACCGAATTGAGCTCCAATTCCAGCGGCAGTTCTCTCGGAGTCTATAGAAGCATCTCCAGGTTTCATAATAAGTAGATGATTATTTAGAGTGGACTTAGCTTTTAAAGTTCTTTTTCCATAAACTCCTCTTAGAGCAACTGAGGCTGACCATTTATCAGTTAAGTTATACGCTTTCCCTAAAGTAGTTTGAGCGTACATATTAGAACCTTCAACATTAGTGTTGCTTAAGAATTGATTGAAATCAATCCCAGCAACGCTAAGTGGAATACTATCCTTATACTCAAGAGTAGCTCCTCCACCTACTCCACCAACTGTCCAGAAGTATGCTCCATCATCTGTTTTCTTATATAAAGCGAAGTTTGGAATTGGAGAAGACAAGTTAGTTGAGAAGTCTCTACCATCTTGCTGCATATTTTGATCCCCGAAAGCGTACTGAACTCCCCCTACGAAATAAGTTCCGTTTTCTAATCTCATAAGACCAGCAGGGTTAAAGTAAACTGTAGATCCAACGTTTATAGCTCCTTGTTGTGCAGGGTTAGCTCCGTACTCAGCTGAGTAGTTTTGTATATGATCTATCGATGCTCCCATTGTAGAAACACTTAGACTAGCAATTAGTGCTAATAGTGATAATTTAAATCTGTTCATTATATATAATCCTCCCTAGTTTTTCAAAATTACTAGTGTAATATAACATACGTTTTTAAAAATTACAAGTGTTTTTTAAATAGTGACAATATACGAAATTGTTGAATTCGATTTGTTTGATTAAGGTAAAAGTCGAAAGATCTATCTCTGGGAAATGAGTATCCCCACTATAGTCTCCTTTTATATGAGATATATGTAACTCCTCAACTTGAGGAAAAAAATATTCGTATATTGATTTTCCGCCGATAACGAATATTTTTTTATTTAATTGTGTTTGTAGATGTTTGGCTTTTTCTAAAGCTTTATCTGGAGAATTAAAAACTTCTATATTGTTAGAAGTCAAGTTTGTGTTGTTTGTTAAAACAATATTAATTCTGTCAGGAAGAGCTTTTCCTATGGATTCAAAAGTTTTTCTTCCCATAATTACAATGTTGTTTGTTGTAATCTCTTTAAAGAGTTTTAAATCTTCTGGGATATTCCAAGGGATATAGTTGTTATACCCGATAAGGTTATTTTTATCCATTGCAACTATAAGTGAAATCATAAGCCTATTCTCCTAAATCAAAGTCATTTTGTCTAAGAGCTTCATAAAGAACAATAGCAGCCGAGTTTGAAAGATTTAATGATCTTCCCATCTTTATCATTGGAATTGTGATACATGTTTCTGCATTTGCTTCTCTGATTTCCGCAGGAATTCCTCTAGATTCTGGTCCGAATACGATGAAGTCATTAGGTGCATACTTAACATCAGAATATTTTTGTGTTGTCTTTGTTGTAGCAAAATAAAAATTTGAATCAGGATATGCCGCTCTTAGTTCTTCGTAGTTTTCCCAGACTTTTAAGTCTATCATATCCCAATAGTCAAGACCTGATCTTTTGATTTGTTTTTCATCTAAAGAAAACCCTAAAGGTTTTATAAGATGAAGTGTAGTGTTTGTAAGAACACAGCTTCTTCCAATGTTTCCTGTATTGTAAGGAATTTCTGGTTCCATTAGTACTATATTCATAAAATCCTCCTTAAGTTGATGTAATTCTAATACCAATTTTAACATAAATTTTTTTATAAAACAAAAAAAGATTTTTTTATATTATTATTGTAGTAAAACGAAAAAATAAGTTAAATCTAAAATTAAAACTGGAAATTGTGGAGAAGTTAAAATAAAAAACAAAAAAGTTGTTGACGAAGTTTAAAATTTATGGTACTATAATTTTTGTCAGCGGGAAACACCGCAGATGAAGAACGAAAAGGACATTAACAACCGAATAGAGAAAATAGTCAGAAGTTATGAAAATAA